>CALFNG010000191.1 GCA_937902985.1 uncultured Myxococcales bacterium | reverse complement strand
GCATCGCCAACACCGATACCGGCGCCATCACCTCGATCCAGGCCGTGTACGTGCCAGCGGACGATTTCACGGATCCTGCGGCCGTGCACACCTTCTCGCATCTGTCGGCGTCGATCGTGCTCTCACGCAAGCGCGCGGGCGAAGGGCTCTACCCGGCCATCGATCCGCTTCAGTCCAGCTCCAAGATGGCGACGCCCGGCATCGTCGGCGCGCGGCACTACGCCCTGGCGCAGGAGATCCGGCGGACACTCGCGCAGTATGCCGATCTGAAGGACATCATCGCCATGCTGGGCCTCGAGCAGCTCTCGCCAGCGGATCGCAAGGTGGTCGCCCGCGCCCGTCGGTTGGAACGCTTTCTCACCCAGCCCTTCTTCACGACCGAGCAGTTCACCGGCCTCAAAGGAAAGCTCGTCAGCCTCGCGGACGCGCTGGACGGCTGCGAGCGAATCCTGCGCGATGAATTCAAGGACTACCCGGAGAGCGCCCTCTACATGATCGGGACGATCGCCGAGGCGAAGGGCAAAGCGAAACCCGATACGCCCCCGGCAGCTGCCGGACCCGAGTCCAAGACCGCCGTCAAGGCGGACGCGAAGCCCGTTCCTGAGTCCCAGGCGAAGTCAACGCCAAGTCCGCTGCCAAAGCCGGCGGTGGAAGCTCGACCGAAGGTCTGACATGGCGCTGACGCAGATGAATCTCAAGGTACTCCTGCCCTTCCAAGTCTTCGGCGAGAAGACCGGCGTGTCGCGGATTGTGGCGGAGACGCGCGCGGGCTCCTTCGGACTCTTGCCGCACCGACTGGATTGTGTGGCGGCACTCACGCCGGGCATCCTGATCTACGAAACGGAAACAGACGGCGAGGTGTTCGTGGCCGTGGATGACGGGGTGCTCGTCAAGACCGGTGCCGACGTGCTCGTCTCGGTGCGCCGGGCGCTGGGCGGAGCTGACCTTGGTCAACTCCGTGCCTCGGTGGAGAAGGAGTTCAAAACCATCGACGAGCGCGAGACGAATGTGCGGTCGGTGATGGCGAAGCTGGAGGCGGGGTTTCTACATCGCTTGGCGAGCTTTCAACATGAGTGACGAGCCGACCAAGAGACCCGTGAAAGGAGTACCGACTCTCGCCGACCAGGTCGGGACGGCGGCGGCGCGCAAGCTCAAGGCGCGGCGCCACCCGACGCAGGTGTGGTTCGGCCTGGGGATGATGGGGCTCGTCGGCTGGTCGGTGGCGATTCCCACCGTCCTGGGCGCGGCGCTTGGTCTCTGGCTCGACAAGCGGCATCCGGGGCAGCATTCCTGGACGTTGGCGCTGCTGGTGGCCGGCCTCTTGCTTGGCTGCTTCAACGCGTGGCACTGGGTCGCCAAGGAAGACAGGGCGATGCGGGAGGAACGGGAGGACGACGACGATGAATGAAGCCTCGACACTGGTGCTGGCGTGGCTCGCTGGAGGCGTGCTCGGCGCGATCTTTTTCGGGGGCCTCTGGTGGACGGTTCGCAAGGGGGTGTCCTCCAGGCAGCCCGCACTGTGGTTCCTCGGCAGCCTGCTGCTGCGCATGACCATTGTCCTGGCGGGCTTCTATTTCACCGCGGGCGGCTACTGGGAGCGACTCCTGGTCTGTGCCCTGGGCTTTGTCCTGGCACGCCCGGTCGTGACGTGGCTGACGCGACCTGCGGAACCAAGCAAGACGGCACACGAGGCAAGCCATGCGCCTCAGTCCTGATCAACTGATCTTCTGGCAACACGGGTTCCTGAAGCTCAACGCCACCATCGTGTTCACGTGGGGCTTGATGCTCGTGCTGACAGTTGGCTCGAAGCTCGTCACGCGCAAGCTCTCCACCGACCTGAAGCGCGCCCGCTGGCAGAACTTCCTGGAAATCGTCGTCATCGCCATCCAGAAACAAATTGCCGACGTCGGCCTCGAGCATCCGGAGAAGTACATTGGGTTTCTCGGGACGCTCTTTCTGTTCATCGGCACGGCGAGCCTCTGCATAGTCATTCCGGGCTACGAGCCGCCGACAGCTTCGCTCTCGACCACCGTGGCGCTCGCGCTGTGCGTGTTCGTGGCCGTGCCGGTCTTCGGCATCAAGGAGCAGGGGCTCGGTGGGTACCTCAAGTCTTACGTCCAGCCGACCGTCATCATGCTGCCCTTCAACATCATCAGCGAAATCTCGCGGACGCTGGCCCTGGCTGTGCGCCTCTTCGGCAACATGATGAGCGGGGCGATGATCGTCGGCATCCTGCTCACGATCACTCCCTTCATTTTCCCGATTGTCATGACGACGCTCGGTCTGCTCACCGGCATGGTGCAGGCCTACATCTTCTCCATCTTGGCCGCGGTCTACATCGCCGCCGTGACTCGCACTCCCACTCGCAAACCCAAGCCTGCGCTCGCGGCTTGAGACCACGAAGAACCGGACGAAGGACACGCCATGGACAGCATGACCATTATCGCGGTGGCCTCGATTGTCATCGCGGGCATCACCACCGGTTTCGGCACGATGGGGCCTGCGCTGGCGGAAGGGAGAGCGGTGGCCACCGCGTTGAGCTCGCTGGCGCAGCAGCCCGATGCGTCCTCCACCATCACCCGGACCTTGTTCGTGGGGCTGGCGATGATCGAGTCCACCGCGATCTACTGCTTCGTGGTCTCGATGATCCTCATTTTTGCCAATCCGTTCTGGAATCACGTGATCGCGCAAACTGCGGGCAAGTGACCGATGCTCATCGATTGGTTCACAGTCGGCGCGCAAGCGCTGAACTTCGTCATCCTGGTATGGCTAATGAGGCGATTTCTATACAAGCCCATTCTCCGTGCCATCGACGCGCGGGAGAAGAAGATCGCCGCGGAGCTGGCGGACGCTGACGGCAAGAAGGCCGAGGCCAAGAAGGAACGCGACGAGTTCCAGCACAAGAACGAGGAGTTCGATCAACAGCGCGCGGCGCTCTTGGGCAAGGCGACGGACGAGGCGAAAGCCGAGCGTCAGCGGCTTCTCGACGAAGCCCGAAAGGCGGCCGACGCGCTCAGCGCCAAGCGACGGGAGGCGCTGGGAAACGAGGCCCGTAGCCTGAACAAGGCCGTCAGTCGTCGTGCCCAGCAGGAAGTGTTCGGCATCGCCCGGAAGGCGCTGACGGACCTCGCCACGACGAGCTTGGAAGAGCGCATGGGCGCGGTGTTCACTCGCCGCCTGCGAGAGATGGATGCCAAGGTGAAGGCGGGCCTCGCCGAGTCCATCAGGACGGCGTCCGAGCCGGCGCTCGTGCGCACCGCGTTCGATCTGCCCGCGGAGCAGCGCGCGGTGATCCAAAACGCGCTCAACGAGACCTTTTCGGCAGACGTCCGGGTCCGGTTCGAGACCGCGCCGGATCTAGTGAGCGGGATCGAGCTCGCTACGAACGGTCAAAAGGTGGGCTGGAGCATCGCGGACTACCTCACGTCGCTGGAGAAGGGCGTGGGCGAACTCCTGAAGCAGCAGGACGATGCAGCAGCCAAGGCCGAGCCGAAGCCCGAAGCGAAGCCAGAACCCAAGCCCGAAGCGAAGCCAGAACCCAAGCCCGAAGCGAAGCCAGAACCCAAGCCCGAAGCGAAGCCAGAACCCAAGCCCGAAGCGAAGCCAGAACCCAAGCCCGAGACACAGAGCCAGTGAGCACTGGGCCTGAAAACCTGCAGAGTGTCTTCGAACGCACGTTCGCCGGCATGAGCCAGGTCCGTGGAGCCTTCACCCCGCAGATGCTGCCGCGGGAGGTGGGCACGATCACCAGCATCGCGACGGGCATCGCCAAGGTGTCGGGGCTTCCCAGCGTGGGCTTCGAGGAGTTGGTCAAATTTCCCGGCGGCGTGTTCGGCATCGCGTTCAACGTGGACGAGGATGAAGTCGGCGTCGTATTGCTCGGCGAATACTGGCATCTGCACGCAGGCGACGAAGTCGAGCGCGCGGGCCGAGTCATGGACGTGGCGGTGGGCGACGGCCTGGTGGGACGCGTCATCGACCCGCTCGGCCGACCACTCGATGACAAAGGTCCGGTGATCTCGAGCGCGCGGCTGCCCATCGAACGCCCTGCCGCAGCGATCATGGACCGCGCGGCCGTCACGGTGCCGCTCCAGACCGGCCTCAAGGTCGTCGATGCACTCATTCCCATCGGGCGCGGTCAGCGCGAGTTGATCCTGGGTGACCGGCAGACCGGAAAAACGGCCATTGCGATGGACACCATCCTCAACCAGCGCGGCCAGAACGTCCTGTGCGTCTATTGCGCCATCGGACAGCGCGCTTCAGCCGTAGCAAAGGCTGTCGCCAACCTGCGCGAGAAGGGGGCGATGGAGTACACCGTCGTCGTCGTGACCGAGGGCAACGACCCGCCAGGCCTCGCGTACATCGCTCCCTATGCCGCGACCAGCATCGCGGAGCATTTCATGGAAGAGGGGCGCGACGTGCTCATCGTCTATGACGACCTCACGCAGCACGCCCGCGCCTATCGCGAGCTCTCGCTCCTTCTTCGCCGCCCCCCCGGGCGTGAAGCCTTCCCGGGCGACATCTTCTACATCCACTCGCGCATGCTCGAACGTGCCACCCACCTGCGCACGGAGCTGGGCCACGGCTCGCTCACGGCCCTGCCCATTATCGAGACCGAGGCGCAAAACATCTCTGCATACATCCCCACCAATCTGATTTCCATCACGGACGGGCAGATCTATCTGTCGCCGTCGCTCTTCGAGCTGGGCGTGCTTCCGGCGGTCGATGTCGCCAAGTCCGTGTCGCGCGTCGGCGGGAAGGCGCAGCGGGCGGCCTACCGCGCGGTGGCGGGGGACCTCAAGCTCGCCTACGCGCAGTTCGAGGAGCTCGAGACCTTTGCCCGTTTCGGCGCCCGCGTGGATGAAGACACCCGCAAGGTCATCGAACATGGCCGACGGATCCGCGCCTGCCTCAAGCAGCCCGAACTCGCCCCGGTATCCGTGCCCGCGCAGATCGCCGTCCTCCTGGCGCTGACCGCGAAGCTGTTCGACGCGGTGCCGCTCGATCGCATGACGGACGCGGAGAAGGCCGTGCAGGAGGCGGCGGCGAGCATTCCGGCTGACGTGCTCGCGCGATTCGACACCGCCAAAGACTTGAATGACGCAGATCGCAAGACCATCACCGCCATCGCCACCCAGGCGCTGGCGCCCTTCTATCCCAAGCCCGAGGTGAAGCCCGACGCAAAGCCCAAGCCGAAACCCGAGGCAAAGCCCAAGCCCGAGGGTCGAGCGAAGGGCACACCGAAGCCGACGGCGCCTTCTGGGGACGGGTCGTGAGCGAGACCAGCGAGAGCCTGCGCCGGAAGATCGAGAGCGCCGGAGATCTCCAGTCCGTCGTCCGCACCATGAAGGCCCTGGCGGCCTCGAGCATCGGACAGTACGAGAATTCGGTGCGCGCCCTGACGGACTACTACCGGACCGTCGAACTCGGGTTGAGCGCGTGCTTTCGAAAGAGCGGGCCGACGTCTTCGATGGCGAAGGGGGCGACGACCGACCCCGATGCGGTCGGCGCGATCGTGTTCGGTTCCGACCAGGGGCTCGTGGGCCAGTTCAACGAGATCGTCGCCGACGATGCCATGGAAGTCCTCGGCGCGCTGCACGGGAGAGCCCAGGTCTGGGCCGTCGGCCAGCGCATCCACGCGCGCCTCGCGGACGCGGGGCTGCCGCTGATGGGCCTCTTCGCCGTGCCGAGCTCGGTCCAGGCCATCGCCCCGCTCGTCGGGCAGATTCTCGTGGCTGGCGAGACGCATCACGGCCGGCCTGAAGTCACGGAGCTCCACCTCTTCTACAACCGCCCCACATCCTCGGCGGTCTATGCGCCCGTCCGCCAGCGGCTGCTGCCGCTGGACGACGAATGGCGGCGCGAGCTGATCGCGCGGCCCTGGCCGACCAAGAACTTGCCCGAGGTCCTGGGTGACGGCACTGCGACGCTGCGCTCGCTCATCCGCGAATATCTCTTCGTCTCGCTCTTCCGCGCGTGCGCCGAGTCCCTCGCGAGCGAGAACGCGAGCCGTCTGGCAGCGATGGAGCGCGCCGACAAGAATATCGACGAGCTGCTGGAGGCGCTCAAGGGGACCTTCCATCGCTTGCGTCAGACGGGCATCGACGAGGAGTTGTTCGACGTCGTCTCCGGCTTCGAGGCGTTGCCCAAGGCGCGAGGCGACTCGGAGCGTCGACGGCAATGAAGGAGCAACGGCCGACCAGGACCGACGATCATGACGACCAAAATTGACACGAGTGACTTCCGCGTGCCGGACGGCAAGACAGTCCTCAAGAAGGTATCTGCTCGCGT
Organism: uncultured Myxococcales bacterium; assembly: GCA_937902985.1. GTDB lineage: Bacteria > Myxococcota_A > Polyangia > Polyangiales > Polyangiaceae > Palsa-1150. The sequence goes on along the minus strand of CALFNG010000191.1, from coordinate 570 downwards.
CGCGCTGCGCCGCTTTCTCGAAGACGGGCGCCTACCGATCGACAACGGGATCGTCGAACGTCTCCATCGTCGCCCGGCCGTGGGCCGCCGCAACTATCTTTTTGCTGGGTCACACGCCGGGGCGCAGCGCGCAGCGATCGCGTACTCGGTGATCGCGACGTGCCACCTGGTCGGCGTGAACCCGCAGGAGTACCTCGCGGACGTCCTGCCTCGGCTCGCTCGCGGCATCGTGCTGCGCGACGTGCCGAGCATGGCGCCCGCCGCGTGGAAGCTCGCCCGCGAGTCCGCCGACCTGCCGATCGCCTGACCGAGCGACTGTCTCCCGTCAACAGGCCTCAAGCCGCGGACCGGGGTGCGGTCGGGCAAGCAGATACCTTAATGCGATAGGCTCGTCCGCCAATTGCCCACTCCTCATCTTGGGACCAGGGAGATCGGCCATGATCGTCACGCGCTTTCCCGCTACCCGAGCGGCGCTGCGAAGATTGGCGATGGTCGTCGCGTGCCAGTGGAAATCTCGAGGAGAAGGTCCGCGTCGTGATGGCGTCCGCCGCGGTCGCCGAGACCGAGCTC
>CALFNG010000190.1 GCA_937902985.1 uncultured Myxococcales bacterium | reverse complement strand
GCCCGCGGAGGCGCGTGCTGCACATGCGCCTCCGCGCGACACCGCTCCCAAGGCAAGCACCTCCCGCACGCCCGAGGTGTCGATCACGCCGACTGCGGCGGCGCACCCGCGACGACCTGCAGCGGGCGAGGTGCTCCTGATCACCCCAAGCGTGATCTCCTTACCCCACTGGCCGGCGATCGGCACGGCCTGGAGTTAGCTGTTGGCGGCCTGCGGTTCTCCGGCCGTGCCGCGTCGAGCGGGGCCGGGGAGCGAAACAGCCTCAGACGCCGACTTCGACGCGGCCGCCCTTTCTTTCGCGTTGGGCAATCGCCTGCTCTCCGGGCGAAGCGCCCAAGACGCGGCGAGGATGCCAATGAGGACGATGGGCGCGACGACGTGGAACGCGCCCCCCGCGTTGGCTGCCGACGCAACGACGGCGCCGGAGAGATCGATGAAGATACCGGCGTAGGCCCATTCCTTCACGAGCCGGAGGCCCGGCGCCAGCAGCGTCAGCGCTCCGAGCACCTTCCAGGCGCCGAGCAGGACGATGAAGTGCAGCGGGTAGCCGAGCGCGGTCATGCCTTCGACGTTCTGGGGAACGCGTAGGACTTGCGCGAGGCCGCCCGATCCGATGCACAGCGCAATGACGGCGGTGCAGATCCAGTACGCAATGACTCTCCGTTTCATGTCGACGCTCCTTTCCGACCGTCAGCCTGTCGCCTCTACCGGCGATCCAGGGCGGTGATTTGGATGAGATTGCCGCAGGTGTCGTCCAGCATGGCGATGGTCGAGCCGGTCACCTTGTTGGGCGGCGTGGTGAACTTCACTCCCAGGCCCACGAGGCGGTCGTGCTGGACCTCCACGTCGTCGACGAAGAAGATGGCCGCCGGCTGGCCCTTCTGAAACCTCGCTTGCTGATAGGTGCGAGCCGCCGGGTCGGTGTTGGCCTCGAGCTGCAACTCGGGGCCGTCCGGCGCTTCCGGCGACGCGACGGTCAGCCAGCGGTAGCCGTGGTTCGAAAAATCCGCCCTCTTCGAGAAGCCCAGCACGTCGCAGTAGAACCGCAGCGCCTTGGCCTGATCGTCCACGTGGACCGTCATCATCTTGATCTTCATGGGGTTGTCTCCTTGCCGTTTGACTCACTGACGGTTCAGGGGGGAGGAACGTGACCAGAGGCATGTCACAATGCGCACCCCTCGTTCGTCATCCCTGTGACGAACAACAGGAGCCGAACGTGACCGACCCGTCCCTGAGCACACGATTCGAGGAGAACCGGCCCCGTCTGCGGGCGGTCGCATACCGCATGCTGGGCTCGGCGAGCGAAGCCGAGGACGCCGTGCAGGAGACGTGGCTGCGGCTCACCCGGGCCGACGCCGACGCCGTAGACAACCTCGTCGGCTGGCTCACGACGGTCGTCACGCACATATGCCTCGATATGCTCCGGGCGCGCAAGACGTGCGAGCACGCATCGCCCGCAACGGCCGAAGGCGCGGTGGCGGCCTCCGAGCCGACCGATCCGGAGCGCGAGGTCCTGCTCGCCGACGCCGTGGGCTCCGCCATGATGATCGTGCTCGACACGCTGAGCCCGGCCGAACGGATCGCCTTCGTGCTGCACGATCTGTTTGCCTTCTCGTTCGAGGACATCGGGGCCATCGTGGGGCGGTCGGCAGTCGCGACACGGCAGCTCGCGAGCCGCGCGCGAAGGCGCGTGCAGGGTGCCGACGGGAGGGAGGAAGAGCTCCCATCCCAGCGCGAGGTCGCCCAGGCGTTCATGGCCGCCTCGCGCGACGGAGATCTCGAGGCGTTGCTCGCCGTGCTCGATCCCGATGTCGTCCTGCGCGTCGATGGCGTGGCCGTGAGGGCCGCGGCCGCGAATGCAGCGAATGGCGCGCCGCGCCTCGTCCCCGAAGTGCACGGTGCGACCGACGTCGCTCGTGTCTTCCTCGGCAGCGCTCAGGCCGCGCGGCCGGTGCTCGTCGACGGCGCGCCTGGCGCCGCGTGGGCGCCCGGTGGCCGCCCGCGCGCCGTCTGGACCTTCAATGTGAAGCAAGGGCGCATCGTCGAGGTGCAGTTCATCGCCGACCCGAAGACGATCGCGCGGCTCGAAGTGTTGCTCGTCGATTGAGCTGGAGCACTACGGGTCGGCCCGAAGCCGGGAGGGACGCGGTCGGAACCCGGGCTGGGGTATCGCAACGAACTCGGTGATGGGATCATGCGAAACGGGCGAAGGGCAACTCCAGGCGCGTGCCTCTTGCGCTCGCTCGAGAGGAAAGAATTGCTGATGGCCACCTTCGATCATACCAAGGTAGGCGGAAGCAAGAGAGGCCGAGAATGACGGATGAAATGGGCGCGGGCGGGCTCACGGTTGTCGTCATCGCCGGCGCAGTAGCACGTGCTTACGAAGCTGCCGCATTGACCGCGATCTTGCCGCGGGTACTCGAGAACGTTGTGCCCATGCGCAGTGAAATCGAGCGACAGGAGTTGCTCGTACCGAGGGCGGTCGATGGCGCGGGGAAAGCTCCAGTCGAAGCGATCGAGGGACTTCATCGCGCCGAGCGTGGCGCGCTTGGTGCATGAAGCCAGGTTTCGAGCGTCGCGCTCGCGCCGCTCGAGTCGCACGATGTGCTCGACGACTTCCGCCGGCGAGAGCCGGCCTTTGGTCGCGTGGCCGAGCAGGGCGTCGAGGGCCTCGCGCGATGCGCAAAGACCGAGTCCGCGGAGCGCGTCTGCGATTTCGGTGGTCATCGTGTGTTCCGGGGTCGGTCGTACTGGCCGAGGTCGTGCGGGGTGACGTCGCAGTCGGGCACGTGCGGCCCGAGCTCGAGAA
>CALFNG010000189.1 GCA_937902985.1 uncultured Myxococcales bacterium | reverse complement strand
CATCCGGGAGGGCCGACGTCACGAGGGGGGAGCCGGGGGGCTCCCCTCGAGCTCCCCATCCGGGAGGGCCGACGTCACGAGGGGGGAGCCGGGGGGCTCCCCTCGAGCTCCTCATCCGGGAGGGCCGACGTCACGAGGGGAGCCGGGGGGCTCCCCTCGAGCTCCTCATCCGGGAGGGCAGGACTCCCCTCGTAACGAGCGCCGGGTCGCGATCGAGTTCGGGCGCGAAGGGCGAGCGCGCCCGGGGGCGTGAGCCTGGCAGAAGCCCGAGGTCACGACAGGAAGAAGCGTACGAGCGCGGGCGCGAGGACGTCGGGCGCCGGTGAATGGGTCTGGCCCTCGAGCGTCGCGAGCTCGGCGTGCGGAATCGCCGCGGCCACGGCGCGCGCCGTCTCGCCGATCCAGGGAAAGCTCGCGCCGCCGCGCAAGACGAGCGTGGGGATCGCGATCCCCGCAAGCGCCGCTACGGGCACGTCGTACGTGCCCGCAATGGCCGTGTCGTGCGGGGTCGTGTGGGCGAGCGCGAGCATGCGCGGCCATACCGGGCTTGCGGCCATGGCTTGCAGCGCGGGCGCCGGGATCCCGACTTGCTCGCCGAGGAACGCGCGGAGCGCGCCGTCGCGATCGCCGGCGGCCACCAGCCCCTCGATTCGCGCGAGCACGTCTGCCGGAGGGAGCGGCCGCGTCCCGCGGAGAATGAAGGGTGGCTCGGTGACGGCCAGCCGCCGGATCGGCAGGCCGCTCGCGGCCGCGCGCAAGGCGAGGATGGCGCCGCTCGAGTGGCCGTAGACGAACGCGCCCGCGCCCGCCGCCGCGATCACCGCGGCGACGTCTTCGAGCTCGCGCTCCGGCGCGTAGGGTGGCGTGTCGCCGCTGTCGCCGCGGCCGCGACGATCGAAGGCGACCAGCGTGAAGCACGGATCGAGGAGCGGCCGGAGCGCGGCGAAGGCGCTCCGCTCGGTGAGCGCGCCGTTGACCAGCACGATCGCCGGTCCGGCCCCGCTCCTTTCAAAGGCGATGCGCGTCCCGTCCTTCGATTGAACCGTCTCCATGAGACTCCAGGTGGCACGTCGCATGCCTCGCTGCAAGCGAGCCTGGGGAGGTCCTCGGCCGGTCGTCGACGCCCGGTCGATCTGCAGAAACACTTCGTGTCTTTTGCGCCTTTGCGGTTCTCCCGACTAGAATGTCGATTTCAGGTGAGCCAGGAGCTCGCGCGAGACGTGACGGGGCACCTCGCGCGTCGGAAAGTGGCCGACGCCGTCCCATACGACGCGGCGGTAGCCGCGCCTGAAGCAGCGCTCCTGCCCCTCCGATTCCGACGGGGGATCGCAGCGGTCGTCGGCGCCCTGGATCATGAGCGTCGGGACGCCGATGGTCGCGATCGTCTTCAGCTGGGCCTGAAGCCCGGCGTAGCGCGGATCGGCGGGCTCTTCGCGCCAGCGACTCCGGTAGGCGTTGAGCGTGACCTCGACCCAGTCGGGGTTGTCGAAGCTCGCGGCGGTCTGGTCGAACTCCGGGCCGTCGAACCAGCCCTCCGGGCTCCACGTCTCCCACTGGATGCGCGCGAAGCCGCGCGGGTCTCTCCGGACCGCCGCTGCTCCCGCGTCGGTGGCCATGAACCATTGGTACCACCCGCGCCGCGCCTGCGAGAACGCGGCGGGAACCGTGATCTCTCCTCGCGGCGAATAGCCGACCGCGAGGGCGGCGATCGATCGAAGCCGCCCGGGGCAGAGAGCGGCGAGCGTGTACGCGGCGCGGGCGCCCCAGTCGTGGCCGGCGACGGCGAACGTCTCGATGTGAAGGGCGTCGGCGAGGTCGACCGCGTCTTGCGCAAGTGCGACGGCGCGACCATCTCGCACCGCGCCCCTCTCGCGAAAGCGGGTGCCGCCGCAGCCCCGAAGGTACGGAGTGACGGTCCGGAAGCCGGCGGCGTTCAGAGTCGGCGAGACCTCGCGCCACCCCTGCGCGTCGTCGGGCCAGCCGTGAAGCAAGATGACGGCCGGTCCGCCCGCAGGGCCTGAATCTTCGAAGGCGATCTCGAGCGTCTCGGTCGTTGCCATCGGCATCGGGTCACACGAAGCAAGGTTCGCTCCGCGGCCCAGGACGCGCCCGTCGAAGCGCCGGCAGATCGTGCGCCTGGGCGCAACGCGTGCGCCGCGAGGTGCAGTGCAGGCCCCGGGCAGCGGCCGATCGCGCCGCCTTCCGGCGCTGGCTCGGCCTGTGCTGAGGGTGACGAGGCGACGAGTTCGCCGTCCTCGGCGCCGACGTCACCGAGCCGATCGAGGCCGCCGCGCTGGCCGACCGGCTCGAGCGGGCGATCCGCGAGCCCTTCCCGATCCTGGCAACGACCTGCGCGTCGGCGCGAGCATCGGCGTGGCGCTCTACGGCGCCGACGTCGCGAGCGCCGAGATGCTCCTCTCGCACGCGGATCTCGCCCTTTACCGCGCGAAGGCCGACGGGCGCCACCTACCGCTTCTTCGCCGGAGGGATGGACGCGGAGGTCCGGGCGCGCGTCGCGCTCGTCTCCGACCTTCGCGCGGGGCTCGACGCGGGGCAGCTCTTTCTCGTCTACCAACCCCAGGTCGACATCGCGACCGGCCGCATCGTCGGGCTCGAGGCGCTCGCCCGCTGGCGCCACCCCCGGCGGGGTCTCGTCGGCCCCGACGAGTTCATCCCCGTGGCCGAGAAGAGTGGCCTCATCGTGCCGCTCGGCCGGTGGGTCATTCGAACCGCCTGCCGGCAAGCCAAACTCTGGTTCGACGCGGGCATCGCGCCCGCGTTCGTCGCCGTCAACGTGTCGGGTTCGCAGTTCCGGACGCCGCTGGAGCTCGAGACGACCTTTGCCGCGGTCGTCGCCGAAACCGGCCTGCCTCCGGCGCGGCTGGAGCTCGAGCTCACCGAGAGCGCGTTGATGGACGCGTGGGTCGAGAAGCGCGACGTGTTGCTCCACCTGCGGGAGTCCGGCGTGAAGATCGCCATCGACGACTTCGGCACCGGCTTCTCTTCGCTCGAGTACCTGAGTCGCTTCCCCGTCGATCGCATCAAGATCCCGCGGTGCTTCATGCAGGATCTCGGCGGCGGTCCGGGCCACGCGGCCGTCGTCAAGGCCACGATCGGGCTCGGTCGCGAGCTCGGGCTCGGGGTCGTCGCCAAGGGCGTCGAGACCCGAGAGCAGCTCGAGCTCTTGAAGACCTGGGGATGCCGCGAGGTGCAGGGCTACTATTTCGCGAGGCCCCAGCCGGCCGAGGAGCTCACGGAGCTCCTGCGACGAGGCGAGCTCCACCCGATGCGGCCGCCCGCCCCGGTCGCGGCCGACGGGACCGTGCACCCTCGATGAATCCGGCGTTCGAAGAGCAAGGCGAAGAGCAAGGCCGTCGGTGACGCACGCCGGTGCGTGTCCGGTGCGCGTGACGCGGAGGGGCTTGCTTGCGCCTTGTCGGTAGGGTGCTTACTTCTCACTTCGATCGGGCCCGGCTTGATGCGCCTTCGCGGCGTGCCGCCGGAGACTTCGGTTCAAATGGCCCCCGCGCGTGGGCCCTCGCTGGCGGACGAACTCTCGTTCCGTTCGGGGACGCACGCTCGCGGGCCGTCGACAGGGACATTTTGCGACCGCGCGCTTTCCATGTGGCAAGCGATCACGTTTTTCCCTCGAAGAGGTTCATCTTGCTACGACCCATCGCTTTCTTCGTTCGAGATGCGGCGCCGCTCGCCGTGCTCTTTCCGTGCGCTCTCCTCACAGCGGCGTGCTCCAGCAGCAGCGGCAACGGCAACGGCGCCGGTCCCGACGCGGCCACGGGGCCGAGCAGCGGCGACGACGCTTCGAGCAGCGGCGCTTCGAGCAGCGGCGCTTCGTCCAGTGGCGCCTCCTCGTCCGGCGCCGACGGGGGCCCGGGCAACGCCAGCGGGGCCGGCCCCGCGCCCGTCGTCCTCGGCGCGTCGGGTACGTACGCGATCCTCGCGGAGTCGGCGGTCTCGGACGTGCCCAAGTCCGTGATCACCGGCGATGTCGGGCTGAGTCCCGCCGCGGCGAGCTATATCACCGGGTTCACGCTCACGAAAGCCGGCACGAAATGGACGGCGCCCGAGGTCGTCGGAAGCCTCTTCGCCGCTGACAACGATCCGCCGACGCCGATCAATCTGACCACCGCGGTGGCGGCGATGCACGCCGCGTACACCGACGCGGCCGGCCGGCCCACTCCCGGCGTCTTGAACCTCGGCGGCGGAGCGATCGGCGGACAGACGCTCGCCCCCGGCCTCTACAAGTGGACCTCCACCGTGACCATCCCGTCGGACGTCACGATCGCCGGCGCGGCCACCGACGTCTGGATCTTCCAGATCGACGGCGACCTCTCGATGAGCGCGGCGAAGAAGGTGACCTTGAGCGGAGGCGCGCTGGCCAAGAACATCGTCTGGCAAGTGGCGGGCGCCGTCGACCTCGGAGCGACTTCGCACGCCGAAGGGATCGTCCTGTCGAAGACGGCGATCACGCTGGAGACGGGCGCGTCGATCAACGGCCGGCTCTTCGCGCAGACCGCGGTGCACGTCGCCGGCGCCACCGTCACTGCGCCCTGAGGATTGAACAGGAAGGCGGGAAGACGGTCCGTCGTCCCGGCTTCCTGTTCAATCTCAGTTCTCGGTGGTGACGCGAAGGACCTCTTCGAAGCTGGTCACGCCCTTCGCCAGCTTCTTGATGGCCGCCTCGCGCAGGGTCATGAGGCCATCGTGGCGGGCCTGCTTGAGGATCTCCTTCGAGCTCGCCTTGCCGATGACGAGCTTCCGGATCTTGTCGTCGATCTCGAGGATCTCGAAGACGCCCGTTCGACCGAGCAGCCCCGTTGACCGGCACTGCACGCACCCCTCGCCGAACGCCACCATGAGCTCCGGGCTCTGGCCCTGCGCGCGCAGCTCGTGCACGTCGAGGCCGAGGAGCGTCATCTGGTCCGCGGTGAGGAACGTCTCGACGCGGCACGTGGGGCACACCGTGCGCACGAGGCGCTGCGCGATGACGCCGACGAGCGTCGACGCCAGCACGAAGGGATCGACGTCGAGCTCGAGGAGCCGCGTGATCGCGCTCGACGCGTCGTTCGTGTGCAGGGTGGCGAGCACCATGTGCCCCGTGAGCGCCGACTGCAGGGCGATGGCCGCGGTCTCGGCGTCGCGGACCTCGCCGACCATGATGACGTCGGGATCTTGCCGGAGCACGTGCCGGAGCGCCTCGGCGAAGCCGAAGCCGATCTTGGGCTGCACCGAGACCTGGTTGAACGCCTCGACCACGATCTCGATGGGGTCTTCGATGGTGACGACGTTGACCTCGGGGGTCGCGAGCTGGCGCAGGGCGCCGTAGAGCGTCGTCGTCTTGCCGCTACCGGTGGGGCCGGTCACGAGGATGAGGCCGTGGTGCCGCCCCAGAAAGCGGTCGGCGATCTGGAGCTGCGCTTCGAAGAGGCCGACGTCCGGCAGATCGCGCAAGAGCGCGCCCGGGTCGAAGATGCGCAGGACGAGCTTCTCGCCGAACGCGACGGCAATGGTCGACACGCGCATCTCGACCTCGCGGTCGCCGCGCGCCGTCTTGATGCGACCGTCCTGGGGGCGGCGCTTCTCGGCGATGTCGAGGCGGGCCAGCGTCTTCACGCGCGAGACGACCGCGGCGTGCACGACCTTCGGGAGCGTGTGCACGTTGTGGAGGACTCCGTCGATGCGCATGCGCACGGCGGAGTGTTCGCGCCGCGGCTCGATGTGCACGTCGCTCGCGCGCTGGTCGAGCGCGTAGTGCAGCAGGTACTCGACCGCGGCGACGACGTGGCTGTCGCTGGCTTCGATCTCCTCGACGCGATTGAGCTTGACGTACCGCTCGAGGTTCCCGATGTCGACGCCGCCGCTCGCCTGCTGCTCCGCGGCGTCGACGGCGCCGCGAAAGCCGTAGAAGTCGGTGATGAGGCGCTGGATCTCCGTCGGCGTCGACACCACGAGCCGCGGCTCGCGGCGAACGTGGGTCTGCAGGTCGTCGATGAGCGAGTGGTCGAGCGGGTCGGACACGGCGACGGTCACCGTGCGGTCGTCGGCGGCGATGATGAGCGCCCCGTGGCGCCGCGCGAAGGGCCGCGAGAGCAGCTTCGGCGCGAGCTTGGCGTCGATCTTTAACGGGTCGAGATCGACGAAAGGGACGCCGACGTGCTGCGCGAGCGCCTGCATCACCGCGCGCTCGGTCAGCGGGAAGCGCTCGTCGCCGCCCTGGCCGAGGCCCATCGCGACGATGACCTCGGCGGGGTGAACGCCGTCGCCCACGCTGGCGCCCCGCTTTCGCGGCCCGGTAGCGCGCTGGCGCAGGAGCCGCGCGTGCATCACGTCGCCGCGGGCGACCGTCTCACGGCGCTGCTCGTTGGTGATCAGGCTGGCGCGCTCGAGGACGGCGCACAGGTAGTCGAGCGTGAGTGTCGCGCGTGGGTGAAGAGCCGCGCCGGCCATGGGACTCGAAGCGTATCCCGGAACGAACGCGGCGTTGTCACACTGTGGTTCACAGCATCGCGCGCCACGACGTCGCTGACTGGTTTCGCAGCCGCGGGCGCGCGAAGTGCCTCTCGACGCGATCGCCGAGCACCCCCACGGCGACCGACGAGACGCCGGCGGCGGCCCCCGAGGCGTCGCTCAAGCCGGAGCGGCTCCTGCGCTGGGCGGAGCTCGAGTTGCCCGCCGGCAGCGAGCACGCTCGCATGCTCGGCTGGCTGCTTCGCGGGTCACCCCGTCGCGCGAGCCCCTGCACCTCGAGCCCTGCCGGTCCCGCTTCCGACGGCCCTGCCCCCCGAGACCCGCCCCGCCGAGAGCGCGGCGCGCCCGACTCCCCGATGCGCCCCCCGATCCCAGCGCCCCCCGCTACGTCCCGACGCCCCTCGACACGAGCGCTCCCCCCGCGAAGCACCTCGCCAAGCCCGGAAAGACCAGCGGTCGCGGTTGGTCGAGTAACTGAGCACACGGCGGTGGCTTCCAGCTGGCGTGGGCCATTCGGGAAGTGGGTACTCATCGACCCACCGCGGGTTCTCACGTTCTCGTACGGTCTGAAAGCCGGCGAAACGGGCAAATCGGACGATCGCCTCGACATGCCCGATTTGTTTCGAGTCGCGGCGAAGCTCCTCAAGAAGGGCGGGACGGCACCGGTTTAGGCCAAGTTAGCGAGCGAATGCGATGGGTGATGCGCTGGGTGATGAGGCCGGTCGCATCGGCGCCATCGGCGCCACCGGCCGCGCTCCCCGCGGTGGCGGCACGGCCTCTGCAATGACCCCGCGCGGAGGTACTGGTCATGCTGCATTACGCTGTTGTCTTCTTCATCATCGCGATCATCGCCGCTGTCTTCGGGTTCGGGGGCATCGCCTCCGGGGCCGCGGGCATCGCGAAGATCCTCTTCGTCGTGTTCCTCGTTGTCGCGGGCGTGTCACTTCTCCTCGGCCGCCGCCGCGCCCTTTGACGGCTGCGACCGCTCGAGACGCGCCGCTCGAGACGTGGCGCACGTGCATCGGCGAGCACGTGGATGATCGCAGATGATCGCACGGGTGGCCCGGCCGAGCGGCCGAGCTCAGTCGAGGGGTAAACCTCGACGCCCGTGGGGTCCGCGCTACCCTGCGGGTCCCCCATGTCATCCCAGTCTCCTGGTTCAACGCCCGGTTCAAGCTCCGGTTCCGACCGTTCAGGCTCAAGCGCACCGATCGACCGGGAGCTCGCCGAGTTGCTCGAGCTCGGCGACCGCATCTTGAAGATGACCCTCGATCGCGGGGGCAAAGGCCTCATCGCCGAGTGTGTCTTGCGCTCGGGAGCCGAGCTCTCGGCCAAGGTTCGAAAAGGTGAGCCGGAGCTCGTCGAAGAGGCGGGCACGCGCTCGGCGGGCCTTCGTGTCATTCAGGACCGGCGCGTCGCTTCGACGTCCACGAGCGATCTCACGCCCGCGGGCATCGAGCGCTTCGTCGCCGACGCCGTGGAGCTCGTGGGTCTCTCGCAGGAGGACCCGTTCGCCGGCGCCGCCGATCCCAAGCTGCTCTGCGATCCGGCGTCGTTGCCGGACCTCGACCTCTACGATCCCGCCGGCGGTAGCGTCGACGCGGCGCGGGCCATCGTGCTCGCGCGAGAGGGAGAGGCCGCGGCGTTCGCGTTCGATCCGCGGATCACCAACAGCGAGGGCGCGACGTTCGGGCGCACCGCCGGCGGCTCGGCCATGGTGCTATCGAGCGGGTTCCGCGCGACGGCGAAGGGCTCTTACCAGTCGCTGAGCGTCGTTCCCGTGGCGTCCGACGAGGGGGGCAAGAACCGCCGCGGGTATCACTGGACCGCGCGCCGCCACCTCGCCGAGCTCGACCCGGCCGACGAGGTCGGTCGCGAAGCCGCGCGCCGCACCCTGCGAAAGCTCGGGGCCAAGACGGTCGCCACGACCGAGGCCGCCGTGGTCTTCGACCCCGACGCGGCCCGCTCCATTCTCGGCATGCTTGCCGGCTGCGTCATGGGCGGCACCATCTGGCGAAAGTCGAGCTACCTCGTGGGGCGCGAAGGGACACCCGTGGCGAGCGACCTCGTCTCGGTCGTCGACGACCCGTTCATTCTTCGCGCGCCCGGCTCGCGTCCGTTCGACGGCGAGGGCCTCGCGAGCCGCAGGAATGTCGTCGTCGAGAAGGGCGTGCTCCGCACCTACCTCTGCGACAGCTACTCGGCGCGCAAGCTGGGGCGCGAGAGCACGGCCAGCGCGTCGCGGGGCGGCGGCGCGGGCGTCGGGTCGAGTACGTCGAACTTCGTGCTCCAGCCGGGCGTCGACTCGAACGCGGCGATCGTCAAGGGGACGGCGCGCGGCCTCTACGTGACCGAAATGATGGGCTTCGGCTTCAACGCGGTCACGGGCGACTTCTCGCGCGGCGCGGCGGGCTTCTGGATCGAGAACGGCGAGCTCGCGTTCCCCGTGAGCGAGGTCACGATCTCGCTCAACGTCGACGACCTGTGGAAGAGCATCGACGCGGTCGGCAGCGATCTCGATCTCCGGACCGCGACGGCCGCTCCTACGATCCGCGTGGCGAAGATGACGATCGCCGGCGGGCTGGCGTGACGGGAGACGACGTCAAGGCGCTCCGCAAGGAGCTCGGGTGCACCGCCAAGGAGCTCGCCGCGGCGCTGGGCACCGATCAGGCCACGGTGCTGGCCTGGGAGAAGGCCGATCTCTTTCCGACCAAGGACCACGTCGATCGCATGACGGCGCTGCTCGCCAAGGGCGCAGGCGCCGTCCCGAAGAAGGCCAAGCCCGGCGGCGACCCGATCAAGGCGCTGTCCGATCCGCAGGTGTGGGAGCTCCTTCGCAAGATCGCCGCCCACAAGAGGCTCCGCGACGAAGTCGCCAAGCTCGCCGACAAGTACCCCGACCCCGCCGCGGGCTAGCCCCCCGCGGATGCGCTGGGAGCGAGAAAGATGGGCCGCAGAGGCGCAGAGGGCGCAGAGGGCGCAGAGGACACAGGGTTTTGCGCGCGCTGGAGTAGCTAGCGCAGATCGGATCCGCCGCGCAGGTTTCCAGCCTTCGACCCCCCTCTCTGCTCTGGTGCGCCAAGCAAGCTTCGACCTGGAGGATGCCATGTGATGCCTTCACTTGAC
>CALFNG010000188.1 GCA_937902985.1 uncultured Myxococcales bacterium | reverse complement strand
GCCACTATCGGCGGGAGGCCGCATAGCGCGGCCGATCCTGTTTTCGGACAGGACGGCGTCGGGTTGACCTTTCCGGGCATGATCGAGGAGCCCGGCTCGTTCGCCGGGAGAACGAGCTCCGCCAGTCCGCAGCGCGGGCCCGAGGCCAGCCAGCGCATGTCGTTGGCGATCTTCATCAAGGCCACCGCGAGCCCGCGGAGACCCTACGAAACAAATCCAGCGATTCCCTCTGCCGCCGTCAAGCGCCCCTGATCTCGTCGAAGAACGGCGTGCGACCCGTTGCAACGCACTCCGCCGCGTACAGGTACATGGCCGCGGACCAAGTCTGCCAGTCCTGCCCGTGGGGCTTGCCACTCTGCGCCTTGAACCATTCGTTGAATCCGTAAGGTACGCGGGCCTCCCGTGCCGGCCGGACGAGATCGGTGAGGGCCATTAGCTTTCTTTCCGCCAAAGAAGAGCGTCCGGTGGCCACGAGCGCCGCCACGTAGAACCCACACACGAAAGGCCATACACCACCATTATGGTATTCACCGGGGACGTTGTACTGGTCGTACCTCGGTCGCCAGTCGGGATCTGATCGTCGGATGTAAGGGAAAAGGCAGGGTGGCAACTCGATCGCCAGAAGGCCTCGGTCCCTCATTGAGGTGCACTCTTTTTCCACCCAAGCGACCAGCTTGCGGCTTCGGGACGGAGAGGAGATACCCACGAGCACGGCCAGGCTGTTGCCCAGCAGGTCGAAGCGCTCGCTATTTTGAATCTTGTAAGACCAAAGCGCGAAATACGGTTTATGCGGGACAGTGAGGCCTTCGTGGACGAACGGCTGGCGATCGGACCCCTGGATGTCGAAACGGTTCATCAGCCCCTTGAGCGTTTGGGCGCGCTGGTCCAGCGCATGGAGCCTGAGAAAGCCATAGACTAGCGCGTTCACAAACAGCCCGTATCCCTCCACCCACTGCTCGTCACGCCAATCGCTGGTGGGCTGCTGGGCCACCATTACCGTGTCATTTGGGCTCTGGTAGGACATCCACGTTAGCGCCTTGCGTGCGGCTGCCGCGAGGAACCCCGCGTTTCCCGTTGCTTTGCGGTACCAAGCCACGGCTAATAGAAAGAGTGGCGTAGTGTCGCTGGATCCGCGGTTCTCGGGAGCATCGATCAACGAAGGCACGTGGCCGAGCGGACTCTGATTCTTGGCCAGCGTCTGAAGAACGCGACCGAGCGACGCAACGAGTTCACGGTTCCCTGAGACCAAGGTGCCGAGTGAAGCGATGAGTAGGTCTCGCGTGTAGGGCTCAGGGTAGCCCCACGCCGCGGTCCTCGGCAAATCGCCGCGCCCGTGGCGCGCATTGAAAAGGAGCACTTCGAGCGCCGCCGCCCGGGCCTCGGCTACTTTCTTCGAGAACGTGGGGGTCACGATATCTGCTCCCAAAGGCAGATTCGATTTGTTGCGAGCTGGTCCGAGTGGTTCTCACTTTGGGCGCAGTGCATCATTCGATCCCCAATTTCGATCGAAGGATTTCCACCAGCTGCCGGGCGATGGCGAGGCTGTCGTACTTTTGTACGGCGCGCTTTCGGCCTGCCTCACCCATCCTTTTCCGCAACTCTGAGTCGTTTAACAACAGGCGTAGATAATCGGCGATATCCTTGACGCTAGCTCGGTACTCGACAATCCTCGGCGTGGCGAATTTCACTCGGTGCTCGGGTTCGAAGCCCGCCTCTTGTCCCACGATTGTTTCGCTGACTGAGATCTCCTGGGCCACGCCCGCCAAAAGGGCCGTTTCGCCATGAACCAGGGTGTCCAGCATGGCCATGGCCTTGATGCCGATCACTGGCTTCCCACAGGCTCCGGCCTCCACCTGCGGCATCCCGAATCCTTCCAGGCGAGACGGCGCTGCGTACACATCACAGGCCGAAAGCAAGTAGGGCATGAAGGCCCGGGAGGCTCGTCCCGAGGAGAAGATGATCTTTTTCGAGAGACCCAAGCTCTGTGCGAGCTGCGCATCCTGCGAGTTTTGAAGATCCGTACGCGGCTGTGACCACACTTTGCAGACGTATCGCCAATCTGGTACTTCGTTCTTGAGGGACCCCAGCGCTTCCATCACCTCTCGCGCGCCCTTGGAGGCTGCGTCTCCGCCCACAGTGAGGATCATGAGCTGGTCTTCTGCCACGCCCAGGTTCTCGCGAACGGCCTTCACTTTGGGATCGTCGGAGGTGTGAGGAACGAAGCGGTCTGTTTCGCACCCGACGGGAAGCACCTCGATGTTATCGCCGCGCACGCCGTCTCGCATGTAGACCTCCTTGACCCAATTGGAAGTCACGAGGAGCAGCGGCAAGGCGCTCAAGACGTCCCTGTAGTTGGCGATGTACCCGTCGGCCACGAGCCAAGGCACGGGAAGCACGCCGAACTGCTGAGCATGGAGCACCAGATCGGGCGTCATTCCCCAATAGCCCACGCCGACCACTGCGTCGGGCTTGAACCAATTATAGTACCACTCCTTCTCCACCGCCGACTCTATATGCGCCGCGTGAGCGTCCACGCCGATAGCCTTGAGGCCTAAGTAGAGGAGGTCCCCCTGGGTGGCGAGCCCCCCCGGGGGCGGGGGATAGTCGTACAGGACCAGAATCTTCACTGCACCCTCCCTCTTTCTAGCCGAGCCCAAGCGTCATCAGGTATCACCAATCGCCAGTATGCTTCGCGCCGCGGCGTGGTCTGAACTTCCCAGCTGTTGGGAACAAAACCGTAGATCTCCGTGAGCAGGCTTCTTTTGACCGCCCAGACCTCATCGGACAGGTCCACCAAAATGTCTGCGGTGTCTTCGGCGTGCGGTAATTGGCGGCCGCCTCCGTCCTCGTAGGCGAAAAGCCAAAGTTCTCGGGATTGGATCTCCCCGCAGGCCCACATTCGGAGCACGCTGCGAGAGACCTCCTCGTGCCTCAGGTGTCGCGTGTACTCGCCCTTGGGCGCGTGCGTCAAGATTAGGTCGAAATGCTCCTTGGGCACCAATGACAGGAGTGTCGCGCGAACTTGCTCCGCGCCGAGAGGACCCTGAGCAGGTCCATCATCCAGATCCGCCATGGCCCCTTTTGCAGCGAGGCGGTCTAGAGCGCGGAAGAACTTAGGCGCGCGATCTTCGTCCCCGGCTCGACACAGTGTGCCGACGAAGCTTGTCCAGCCGCCGTGCATGAGCAGGGTTCCGCCAGCCCAGAGTGTCTCGTCGTCGGGATGAGCGACCAGCACTAGGACTTTCGCCTTTGCAGGAATGACGCAATCTGCCATTGTTACTCTTTCTGCCCGGGCTGGTTGCCAGCCGACCACGCACTCGACCGCGTATTCGTCTGGTTTACAAGTATCCGTGCAGGCCATCGATCGGGAATCGGACGACGCGGGTGCCCCCGCGGCGCTCCCGTGCGGAGCGAGCACATCGTCGCATGAAGGTTAGGCCCAGTTTCACCGAGAAGTGGCGCCGAACGCACTTGCATCGCTTCAGCTCCAAGATGTTCGACGCCGTAGCGTACCAGAACTCGATCGCGCGCGATCGCGGCCGATCGGGCGCGACGTCTCGCTCGAGGGCCGGGCGGGCTAGAGCCAGATGTAGCGCGAGCCGACGAGTCGGTCGTCGCCTTCTTCCTGTAGCTCTGCTTGTTCTCGCCTCGACGAACCTTGTCGACGGCGGCGGTCATGCCCGAGAGGCTCCGCTCCGCCGAGCTCCTGCCACTCGGCTCGCGCATCCGGCGCCGGCTCACGCTCGATTACGCCTCCCGCGACGAGCTCCTCGCATGCCTCGATCACTTGCTCGTCGCCGCGGGCAATCCGTCGCTCATGACCAGCGAGCTCCGCGTCACACTCGCCGACCATGCCGCCGGAAACTACCGCGTCCTCATGAATCTCGGCGACGAGCTTCTCACCGTCGCCGCCGACCGCGAGCTCGCCCGTCTCGACGAAAAGCTCTTCCTCGAGGTGTTCGCGCAAACCTGTGCTGGCTACTTATCCGTCCGCTGCGGGATCGTTGGGGAATCGGCGAAGCAGAACACCCCGGGCAAACGAGCCGGCGGGGGCGTACAAGCCGCCGCGTGCGAGGAGGCGCGCGGACAAGTGCGACGCGACGAATTGTTCACTACCAGACGGTCGGATCGTCACGAGGAGAGACGCGTCGCCTTGATGTCCATCTCTGCGAGATGGGGGATGCTTTTGTTCTGGTACTCGCCGATTCCCTGTAGCAGTGCGCTCAGGAACGGCGCCGTACCGAGCATCGTCGTCTCCTTCCTCGCACACTGGACTTGCTACCAGTCCCCGCCGTCTTCGTCGCAGGCGTCGACGTCGATCGGGGCCGCTTCCGGTTGGGCTTCGCAGGCGTCGATGTCGACGGCCACCGGGGTGGCCTGCGGCTGGGCGTCGCAGGCGTCGGCGCCGGTATCCAGGGCGCTCGCACCGTCTTCGCCCGCGTCCATCAGGCCACCCGAGCCGCCGGCCGGGCTACCGGAGCCGCTGGAGCTGCTTGCCGAGCCGCTGCTGGAGCTACTGCTAGAGCTGCTAGTCGAACCGCTGCTGGAACCACTCGACCCCCTGCTGGAGCTGCCGCCCGCGTCGATGCCAGCATCCGCCAGCGGTGCGCAGTTCAGGATCGAGACGTCATTGGCGTCCATCGTGACGGCACCATTGCGCGCCAGAGTCCGTCCGCTCACCGTCGCGCCTGTCGCCAGCGTGATGCTCGTGAGCGCGAGGATATTCCCCTTGAGTGCGGTGGTGGTCCCAAGCGTCGCCGAGCTTCCCACCTGCCAAAAGATGTTGCAGTCACGTGCTCCATTGAGGACGAGGACGGACGCGTTGCTTGCGGTCGTGAGCGTGCTTCCAATCTGGAAGACGAAGGTGGCTTTGGGATCGCCCTGCGCGTCGAGCGTGAGTGCGCCCGTCAACTGTGCCGACGATGAGAAACGGTACACCCCGGGCGTGAGGGTCTTGCCGCCGAGATCCTGTCCCGTCAGGTCTTCGGTGGGCGTCTCGCCCGCGAGCGTGTTGTACGCTGTGGTGGTGTCGCTCTGAGCTTGGAGGGCGACTGCATCCCCGGTGTGGATTGTCCCACCCGCGACGAGGCCGGGAGGAAAGCCGGTCACTGCAAGCCCCGGATCTACCCCGACGTTTCCGCCAACGGTCGTGGCCCCGGTGTCGGTCACCGTGGAGCCTGCGAGCACCGCGAAGGTCTGGGCGGTGGAGAGGAGGGTCTGATCCAAGGCGTCAGCCGTTCGGCCCATGTCGGGCGCCTGCGACGAGCGGCACCCTCCCCCTGCCAGAGCGATGAGCGCGGAAAGTCCTAGAAAACGCAGGTCGCGACTCCTTCGCGAGCGAGTCCGCGCATCGAGTTGCTCATCCGCAAAGGCCCGAGGAATCTGCTTCGCCGTCTTCATTCGGAAAACCCTCACTAAAGTTCGATTCGCTGGTTTCGAGATCCTGCCTGCAGCCCCTGGTTCGCCACGAACGAGACCGCGGGAGTCGCCACGTTCCAGGAATGCTTCCGAGAACGGCGCTCATCGTGGACCTCGCGCGTCTCGCGAATGCCTGCACAGAGGATCGATGAGCGCAAGGAACGCGCCGCCGCGCTCTCGGTACGCATGCCGCGTTCGCATCTACAAGCCACCCGGCGACGCCTCACATCGCTGCCACGGGGCGACATGAACAGCGTCCTTGGTGGAACGCGTTCGCGGAGCGCTTCGCCGGAGCGCTACGCCGAGAGCTTCTCGACCACGTTCTGATCTTGGGCGAACCGCACCTGCTGCATCTCGTGACCGAGTACGTGCGGTTCTGCAACGAGGCCCGGCCTCACCAATCTCTCGCTCCGCAGCCGCCGATTCCGTGGGTGCCCGACCGCGAACGCCGAATCGAGGCTGTTCATGTAGTCGGCGGTCTGCACCACGCCTACCTCTCGTGCCTTGCGCCCGACGTTCGCCGCCCAGCGACATTTCCCTGCGCCGCGGGAGACGGCGGCGCGCCTACGTGCGCGATGGGAGGAGCCGGTGCCGGAGGCAAAGCCGTACAACATTCCGAAGCAACTCGTCTACGTGCGGCGCCTGATGGGGACGCTCGAGCGGGACATTGGGCGCAAAGTGGAGTGGGCGGCGGTCAACCACTACGACACCAGCCATCCGCAAGCGCGCATCGTCGTCCGGGGCGTCGATCGCGATGGGCGGGAGCTGCGGATTGACCGGGGCTACATCTCGGCCGGCATGCGCTGGCGTGCCCAGGAGCTGGCGACCGAGGAACTCGGGCCGCGGCCGGAGAAGGATGTGCGGCGGGCCCCATGGTACCCGGCCACCGCGGGACCGACACGCCGCGACCGGCGTGGAATCATCTCTTCCCGGGCGACCGGGTGCGCCGCGTGCACCCATGCTGCGCCGTTCGAGCCTCAAAACTGAAGCGTCACGTCTTCGTCCCCGTTCGAGTCACCCGACGGGCCGACGGTGGCGCTTGCATGGCAGGTCGTGGCGACACTGCCGCCATTGACAAAAAAGGTGTCGGTGAAGTCGCTGTTCGTGCCCGGATTGTCTGCGGTCATGGCCGTCGTCAGCTGCGTGTAGTTGTTCGAGCTGGACCACTCGTACAGGAATACCGTACCCGTCGATGCTCCTCCCGGCACGTCGGCGCAGCTGTTCAATTGGGCCGGTGTTTCGAAGATGAGCCCCTGTGCCCAAGTCATTTGTTCGGGGATGCCGCTTGGAAATACGACAGTCGTCGATCGCGAGCCTTGTGCGCCGGTGCTCATGTCGTACCAGGCCACGACATAGTTGCAGCCCGTGCCGACGCTCACGTCGCATCCCGGGTTGCTCGAATCCAGAAAGACGACGCCCTCGATCGAGTCGCCATCGCTCACAGAGGCCGGTAAATCGGCGTCGAAGGCACCATTGGGTCCGACGATCTCGTTGTGCATCGTCCATCCGGCGTAAAAATTCTCGCTGTCGGTTCGGTTGTATTCGAGCACCGGCTGGAGAACCCAATTCTGGGACTCGACACCGGGCGAGATCGCCGTGCCGTCGGCGGACGCATTGGTCCCCGATGGCGGCGCGCTCGGCACCTGGAAGTAGACGTCGACTTCGGTGAAGTGGGTGCCGGCGAACTGCGTACCCCCCATTACCCAATTGGCCCACGCGCTCGGACTGCACAGAAGGATCCCGCAAGCTACAGCACCTACCGAAATGGACTTAGCCTTCTTCATTGTCAATTTCATCGCATTCAGCTCCCTTCAGTCCCGGAGTCATGTCCTGGCACGGGGCGCCTGCGGTTCACGGACGCCGAGCGCCGGCTCCTGGCCGAGAAGGGTCAGGGCCTCGGCCGGACCATGCTGGCCGAGGTGGCGACCCTCGCTGGCGGTCGGTGGTCTCCCCGGAGGGCGCCGCGTCTCCGAGGCAAGACGCTTTCGTGGAGCACGTTCTTGCGGGCTCACTAGGGCGCGATCGCAGCGGCCGACTTCTTCAGCGTTGAGGTGTTGACGGTCGGCGGGCTGGT
>CALFNG010000187.1 GCA_937902985.1 uncultured Myxococcales bacterium | reverse complement strand
CGGAGCGATCAGCGTCGGCCCGATCACGAGGACCGCGATGCTGCCGTCTCGGAAATCGGTGTCAATTCGGATGCTGTCGTGACCGTCACGACGGAAGGGGACGGCACTCCTCAGTCCGGTTCGCGGGTCCCACCGTTGCACCTCCACGTCGCCGACCCCGGTCGCCGTTACCGAAACTGGCCGGTCTCCTGCCGGGACGAACTCGTAACCGTCGTCGTGCAGGGTGGACCAGTACGTCGACCAGTCGAAGTCTCCGCCCCCATCGACATAGTGCCGCTCGAAACCGGCGAGCATGGGGTGTTTGGTGCCGCTGTTCTCATCGTGCGCGATGAGGGTGACGACGTGAGTATCGCCGTGGCGACGGTGCAGGAGCGGTGCGTCGGCGGAGACGACGACTGCGGGGGCCTGCAGGAGTGCGGCGACATCGGCCGGGTCGTCAACCTCGAGGATCCGGCCGACGGCGACACCTTCTGCAAAGGCGTTGGCCACCTTCAGGTCCTCGCCTGCGTCTCCGACAAACGTGTCCGGAGCTCCTCCTACACACACCACGCGTCCCCCCTGGGCCGCGAACTCGACGAGCGCAACCGCAACGTGGGCCGAGAGCATGGTCACGGCGGGAAGCACAACATTGACGAAGCGCTCATTGCCGACAACCAGCTGGCCTTGCTCCACACGCGAACCTGCGAGCGAGGAGTGGCCGAGGATGTCGTAGTCGATGCCGGCAGCCTCCAGAAGTCCTGGTCTCTCGGCGAACCAGGCAGTCGATCCGTTGAGCTGGTGATAGCTCTCATCCCTGCCCGGGCCGCGCAGGTCCCGCCCGTCGGCGGTCAGCGACGACTGCACCGTCTCTGTCGGAAAGAGCAGGACGGTCGACGCCACATGCGTGCCCACGGTCAGAAGAGAGCAGAGACGAGTGACGGCGCGCGCGAAGACGTGGTAGTCCGGCCAATAGGGCTGGCGCCAGCATGTTGACGGCGGAGCCCATTCCCACCAGCCACCTCGCGTGCTGTAATACACCGCGTGCGGGTCATAGAGGGTCGCGCCGCGGCGAAGATATGGGGAGAGCCAGTCGTAGGTCTCCTCCAGGGTTCCTCCCCATCCGGAGGAGTGGAACGCCTCGATCCATACCCGCTCGTGTCCGCCTGCGTGTGCGAGGGAGCTGTGGACCTTGGAGTCCCCCCAGTGGTCGCTGCCCGGGATTCCGAACCGGCTGTGCGTCTCCAGGTAGTCGCCGTAGATCGAAACGGCACCGACCGGGTCGCCCTCGCGTGCCGGGGTCTGCTGGTCGAAGCCACATTGAAGGCCGGCCCTCTCGTACCAGTCGGCGAGCGGGTCGAAGAACGAGCGCTCTGCCAGCTCCGCCCGCATGCGGTGATACTCCACCCGAACTCGCCCCTCGTCGACATTTGCGTCCACGAAAAGTGGGTCCCCCCATAGCGCGGGAAGGTGGGTAAGAATGTCGAAGCCCTTTTCGCCTTCGAATGCCTCAGCAAAGTCGTAGGACCATGTCGGCATGTTTGGGAGCTCGTCTTGGAAGAAGCCGCCGATCGAGCGCCCAAACCAGTCCCCGCAGCGGCGTCGATACTCGCCGAAGACGACGTCGATCAGCGCGGCGGATGCCGCTGCGGAGAAGTAGTCGAAGCCGCGCTGCTGCGCGAAACAAATGACGAGTTCGCCCGCGGTGTCCCCTGCCCAGCCGGCACAGAGACCGTCAAGCGCCACACGAATCGACGGGCTCCCGTCCTCGGGGGCGAACCACCCCCCGATCGGCCGCGACCCGACGGGGGCGCTGACGGACGCGGCTTCTCCGTGCGCCTTTACCCGAAGCTGCTCGATCGCCTCGCCGGCGAACTCCGCGTGTGCCGCGACGATTCCGCCCTGGATATTGGCCCCGGAGAAGCCGATCTGGTCGTAGAGCCAGAGCATGAAGCCAAGTTCCGCGGCATCCGCGCAAGCACCGAGGAAGATCTCCCACCAGCCTTCGGACATGAAGGGCGGGTCGTCGGCCAGCGCACCGTACAACGGACCCGTTGGAGCAAGGTTCATCACCACGGCCTGCGATACGCCCTGAGACACCATTTGCTCCATCTGCCAGCGCAGGCGCTGCCGGGTCACCTTCTCGCCACTCCACCACCAGATGGGCAGCGGTCCGTACTTGGCCGCAGGGTTTTCGAATCTGTCCACGAGCTCCCACACCCCGGCGGTCACCTCGTTAACCTGTTGTTCTGGCATTTCGCCTTTCGACTGCGATCGACTGACGGGATGGCGCTGGGTGGGGCCCCCCGGCCCCACCCAGTGTCTTACTTGGCACCTTTCGCGAATGAGGCGTCCATCGCCTTCAGCGCGTCCGTCGCGCTCTCGTTACCAGCGAGGACCTTCTGCAGACCATCGAACATGGTCTGCTGCACCTCGGCGTTGGGCCAAAGCTGGTCCATGAACGGGTCGGTCTTGCCCGCCTTCTGCTCCTGGGCGATCACAGCGAGCGAAGGGTCGAGCTTGAACGTGGCGTTCGGGAGGGCGGGGAGGCTACTGCCTGCTGTCGCGTAGAGGTTGGTTCCTTCTGGCGATGCCAGGTAGCTGATCAGTTTGAGAGCGGCTGCCATGTTCTTGGACTTGGCGTTGACGCCGTATGAGGAACCTGCCGCGCCGGCCATTCGAGTCTGCGAAGCATTGTCCGTCGCGGGCAAGGTCTCCATCTTGAAGGTCGTCCCACTGGGCGCGCCTTGCTGCATCATCGCAGCCGACGCGTTCACCTGGACGGAGGCGAGGGCGGTTCCCTTTGCGACCATATTGAGGGCGTCCGCATAGACGGTTCCGAGATCGTTGGGCTGGAAGCATCCGTTCTTCTGCATCTCGGAGTACTTGTTGAGCGCTTCCGTCCAGTTGGAGTTCGCGAAGGTCACCTTTCCGGCGGTCATCTGCTGGGCGAAGTCCGGGTTGGGGCCATACACGAGCGTCGGGGTCAGCGCGTAAGGGATGAGCTGGGTGTTCCAGGGGGTGGCTGCGGCAAGCGCGAATGCGGTCTTGCCCTTCGCCTTGGCGTCCGCGCAGAACGACAGCAGCCCAGTCCAGGTCGTCGGCGCGGTAAGGCCAGCCGCCTTCATTGCGGTCTCGTTGTATGCGGCGCCGATCCCGGTGAAGGTGATCGGCGCGATGTAGGTCTTGCCGCCTACATTAGTGAGGGGCTGGAAGGCAGCGGGGATTTTCGACGCGAAGGACTGCTTGG
>CALFNG010000186.1 GCA_937902985.1 uncultured Myxococcales bacterium | reverse complement strand
CTAACCGATGGGAAGCCGTTTGACACCCAATCAATCGACTACTATTGACTACTTATGCCGATGACCCCGATCGTCGCGAACAGTCAACCAGGGGAGGCCGCGCCGGCACCGGGAGATCCCGTGGCCTTCGAGTTGCCTTATTTCGACGCGATTCTCGCGCGCCTCGAATTGTCACCCGAGTCGCCGCTCAGCCGCGCGCTGCAGCGTCACGTTCACTGGGGCTTCTTCAGCTCGCCGGACACGGCGGACGATTCGCTCGCCGGTTACGTCGTGGCCGCCGAGGCAATGACCGAGCGAGTCTGCGCGGCGGGCCGCGTCCGAAGCGGCCTCCGGATCCTCGACGTCGGGTGCGGCTTCGGGGGGACCATCGCCCATCTCAACGAGCATCTGTCAGGTTGCAAGCTCGTTGGACTGAACATCGACGAGCGCCAGCTCGCCCGCGCTCGCCAGTCGGTGCACGCGGGCTCGGGGAATGCCGTGACCTTCGTACAGGGAGATGCGTGCGCGCTTCCCTTCGGAGACGGTGAATTCGACGTCGTGATGGCCGTGGAGTGCATTTTCCACTTTCCGAGCCGGAGGCGCTTCTTCAAAGAGGCGCGGCGCGTCTTGCGAACCGGGGGAACGCTGGTCGTGTCGGACTTCGTGGTCGACAGCGAGAAGGTCGACGAGATGACCGATTGGACCGAGGCCCATGCCGACGCCCAGAGCAATTTTTACGGCGTCAAGAGCGCCGCGCTCGTGTCCGGCACGTACGCCCGCCTGGCTCGCGGCAACCACTTTTCCGAGCTCGCCGACGAAGACATCACCGCCGCCACCATGCCGACCTACCCTGGGTTGAAGAACCTGCTCAGTGATGCAGGCCTGACCGATGGGGTGAAGGCCACCGCCTACCTCGAAGAATTGTCTCGTATGGGCTTCTTCCAGTACCGGATCCTGTCCTTCGAGGCGGAGGGGGCATGACGCGCTTTGCGCGGGGCAGCTACGCGTGTCGAGGGCGCGCTCCTGGCTCCTCCAGGAGAAATGTCGGAACCTGCGGAGGCGTACCGGGTGGCACCTGAACGCGTAGTTGTCACGGGTTTGGGCGTCGTCGCGCCCAACGCCCACGGCAAGGACGCGTTCTCTCGCGCGCTGCGCGAAGGAAAGAGCGGGATCCGTTTCCACCAGCACCTGCGCGACTGCGGGCTGGCGTGCCAGGTGGGCGGCATTCCCGAGGGGATCGACGAGCTGCTCCCCCGGTATTTCACCGAAGAAGAGCGCCTCGTCACGAACGCGAACATCACCTTCGCGGTCATCGCCGCGGTCGACGCGTGGACCGACGCGGCGCTGCCGCGGATCCCGGCCGACGTCGACGAGGTCGATTGGGACAGCGGTGCGCTCATCGGCACGGGCTGCGGCAGCGTCGACGTCATTGCCGAGAAGCTGGTGCCCGCGACCAACGCCGGCAAGGTTCGCCGGCTGGGCAGCACGATGGTCGAACAGAGCATGGTGAGCGGCAACAGCGCGCGCATCGGGGGCCTACTCGCGCTGGGCAACAAGGTCTCCACGAACTCGAGCGCTTGCAACACCGGCAACGAAGCGGTGATCGAGGCCTTCCGCCATATTCGCGAGGGCCGGGCGAAGCGCATGCTCGCCGGCGGGTCCGAGGGCCACTCCAAGTACTCCTGGGCGGCCGGCGACGCGATGAAGGTGACCTGCCGCACCCACAACGACACGCCGGAGAAGGCGTCGCGACCCATGAGCGCTACCGCGGGAGGGTTCGTGCCGGGATCCGGCGCGGGCGTCCTGGCGCTCGAGAGCCTGACTTCGGCGCGCGAGCGCGGCGCTCGCATCTATGCCGAGGTGCTGGGCGGTCACGTGAACAGCGGCGGGCACCGGATGGGCGGGAGCATGTCCGCGCCCAACCCCGAGGGGGTCCGCCGCTGCATTCGCGCTGCGATCGCGATGGCGGGTGTCCGCCCCGAGGAGATTGACGCGATCAACGGACACCTCACGGCGACGTTCGCCGACCCCCACGAAATCGCGAGCTGGCGCGATGCGCTCGACCTGGCCCCGTCGAAGATGCCGCTCATCCACGCGACCAAGTCGATGATCGGCCACGCGCTTGGCGCTGCGGGCGGCATCGAGTGCGTCGCCTCCGTGCTCGAGCTTTACGAGGGCTTCGTGCACGGATCGCTCAATTGCGAGGATTTGCATCCAGCGCTGACGGCTTACGCCGACCGCATTCCGCACGCGACGGTCCTCATGCCCGAGATGCGCGTCATGGCCAAGGCCAGCTTCGGCTTCGGCGACGTCAACGGGTGCATAATTTTCCGCAAGTTCGAGAACTGAAGGAGCACGAGTCATGGACCAAAAGGAAGTATTCGACGCCATCATCGCGATCCTCAAGCCGTTCGTGAAGAACCGCGACGCCCTGGCGACCGTCGCGCTCGAGACGGCGATCCAGAAGGACCTGAAGGTCAATTCGGCGCGGCTCGTCGACATCGTCCTGGAGATCGAAGACCGCTTCGGCATCGAGGTGAAAGACGAGGACGCCGAGAAGGTCCGCACCGTGGGCGACGCTGTGACCCTCGTCCTGCGCGAAGCGACCCATGCGTGACTCGGGGGTGGTCGGCAACGACGTCGTCGACCTCACCGACCCCGCGATCGCCCAGCACCATAACCGAGAGCGCTTCGTTTCACGCGTGTGCGGCGTCGAAGAGCGAGCGCGCGTCGTCACCGCGTTCGACCTGTGGGCGCACTTCGCCGCAAAGGAGGCTGCCTACAAGGCCCTCGTGAAGCTCGGGTTCTCTCCGGGCTTCGCCCACCGCGACATCCGGGTCTCGGCCGATCTGCGTGCGGTGCGCTGGCGCGAGAACGAGCTCGAGCTCTCGGTCGCGTTCGACGAACAATGCGTGCATGCCGTCACCTGGTCCGCACGATCGCCGCCCGTCCTGGCGCGGGTCGCCCGCGCGCGCGGCGAAGAGGGGGCGGCCGCAAGAGCGCTGCTGTGCGAACTTCTCGCGGAGGGAATCGGCGGCTCGGCAGACGAGCTGAAGGTCGTACGCGATCCGGTCGCGGGCGCGTGGGACGGCTTCGGGCCGCCTCGCGTCGAGCGCCGCGGCGCGACGATCGAAGCTGACGTGAGCCTGTCGCATGACGGTCGCTTCGTGGCCGCTGCCGCGATCGTCGGGAACGAGATAGGCCGTCTCACTCCGCTTCGGCTGGTACCTGCTCGGCCGGCGCCAACCTGGGCTCACTGACGTGCCCTCTGCGTGCGGCCATGAGAACGGAGGCCTCGCGCGCTTCGCGCACCAGCTCGTCGCTCTCGAGGATCTCCTTGATGGCCCGGAGAACGTCTCCACCCCGCAACCCGTCCGTAGCAGCGTGGTCCGCGGTGCCGCTGAGCCATGCCGTCGGGCGAACCACGGCCTTGCCCTCGCTGGCAACCACCCGGTCGCGAATGGCCCCGACGCCCAGAATGGCGCTCGAGTAAAAGACGAGGGGAACGACGATGTCGACGTTGTTGAGACACGTGACCTGGAACGTGCCGACCATCCTCCGCCGAAAGGTCAACGAGCGGTTCAATATCCCGAGGATCCAGCGGCGAAGGAAGCGGAACGGAACAATCCACCGACGCATGATCGCGAGATCGTGTGACTCCTTTGCGGCGGCGATGTCCACCGCCTCGATGACGGCAGGAATCAGCGCCGAAAGCGGCGTCCGGTCGACGGCCGGAAGGACGACGACCGGCGCGTACGTGGTCTCCCCGGCCATCGAAAGCCCGATGTCCACCGTGCCCGGCAGGAGCCGCCGATAGTTGCAAACGAGTTGAGGCGAGTCCTTGTTGCGTGCAAGAGCCAGGGCGGCGGCCCGGACGAAGAGGTGCGGATACGTCGCTGGAATTTTCGCGTTCCGAAGAATTCGCATCGCGGCCTTGACCTGCGTCATGTCCGCGAGCAGAAGACCGAATCCGCCCGGTACCGGAAACATTTCCCATGCATCCGCCATCCAGCGATCGCCGTAAGGAACGCGCTCGATCCGGTCTGCCGGAGGCGCGGTCGAATCCGCAGCGGCAGATGACCCGGCGGCTGACGCGATCATGACTTGTTGATACCACACGAGGGAGACATGCCAACCGACCGACCGTTTCGGCCGTCTCCGCGGCCGCGTGGTGATCCAGAATGCTCTGTGGTAACCACATGACTCCAGGAGGCTCATGAGGAACGGATCGATCTTTCTTTGGCTAGCTCCATCTGCAATCGCGGGCATGCTCGTGGAAGTCGTCCTCGTGGCCTGCAGCAGCAGCCCGCCAGCTCAGGTCCCCGACGACGACGGGTCCGCCAGCAGTTCGAGCAGCTCCTCGAACGGAGGTGGAAGCGGGAGCGGCACTTCGAGCGGGAGCGGGTCCTCGAGCGGAAGCGGCTCCACGAGCAGTTCCTCGGGGTCCACCGGGTCTTCCTCGAGCGCGCAGGACGCGAGCGGATCGGACACGTTCGTGTGCGGCACGCCCTGCCCCCTCAGGGAAAACACGTGCTGCCTGCCCCTCGACGGCGGCGTCGACGCCGAATACTGCATGGGTGGGAACACGGCGACCTGCCCGGCGAACGTCGGAACGTTCCACTGCGCCGGAGAGACCGACTGTCCGACGAGCGGCAACCTTTGCTGCGGCACCTACAACACCGCGGCGTCGAGCGCGGGCACGACATGCCAGGCGGCTTGCGCCCTCGCCCAGTTCTGCACGACGGATGCAGAATGCAAGAACCGCATGCCGTGCACCTTGCAGACCTGCGGCAACGCGGTCGTGCGACTGTGCGGGGTCCAGAGCCAAGCTCCGTACGGCTGCGTAAAGAAGCAGTGACCCGAGACGAGGCCGCCCGCGCGGGCGGCTCTCGCGCGCGCGACGCCGCGCTGCTCGTCCTGCTCGCCACTGCGGCGCTCCTGCCGTCCCTCTTTGCGCCGTTCTTCGCCGACGACTACCTCCACGTGGAGGTCGCGGCGCGATGGCGCGACGCGCTGACACGAGGCTGGATCCTTCCGATCGATCTGGCGGGGACGTGGTGGACCCCGCGGGGTCTATCGGTCGAATATTTCCGGCCGCTCGTCGTCGTGTCGTTCGCGGTCGATCACGTCCTCTACGGGGCGCACGCGGTCGGCTACCACCTGACGAACCTCGTGCTCCATGCCTCGGCGACGCTGGTCGCCTGGGCCATCGCTCGCCGGGTGCTCGGCGCGGGCTTCGGCGCGTGGGCGGCCGCCGCACTGTTCGCAATCCATCCGTGCCACGTTCAGGGCGTCGCCTGGATTTCGGGCCGCACCGACGTTCTCGCTGGCCTGCTCTACATGAGCGCGCTGCTCTGCTACCTGGAGAGCCGAGAGCGGCCCGGCGCGCGCGGCGAGAAGCCCCTCGTCGCTCTTTCGCTCTTCGTCTTCTTCTCGGCGCTCCTGGCCAAGGAGATGGCCCTCAGCTTCCCGGCCGTTCTTCTCGCGCACAACCTGCTGCGGCCCCAGGGGGAGTCGCTCGGTCGCCGCCTCGTCGCGCCGGGGCTGGCCGTCGTCGTGATCGCGCTCTATTTCGGGCTCCGCGTGACGGTGCTCGGCGGCTTTCACACGCCGCCAAGTCCGTTTGCTTTTCACCTCGGCGATCCGGGACTGGTGTTCCACCTGCTCACGGCGCCCCTCGTCTACCTCGGCGACCTGACGCTGTTCGTGCCGGGGGACCCGATGGTGACCGTGCCGTTCTGGAAGGCGCATCTGGCGCTCTTCGCGCTGTTCGCCGCGGCGGCGATCGCGTCGCTCTCCAGCTCGGTGCGTCGCGCGGCCGGCGGGTGGACGCTCGCGTGGGCGCTCGGTTTCGTCGCGGTCACGTTGGTGCCGGTCGCCATGCTCCCGGTCGGCGAGCACTTTCTCTACTTGCCCTCGCTCGGCTACTGCATCCTCGTCGGATCCCGCCTTCCACGCTCGGCCGCGCGCCTCGACGCGCGCGAGCGGCGAGGGCTCGCGATTGTCGGAGGCCTCGTTCTCGTGTTCTGCATCGGGCGCACGGTGGTGCTCGACGGGGTAGCAGACGCTTCGCGGCGCACGACCGAACAGGCCGCGGCGTGGCTCGACCGCTCCCCCGACGCGAAGCTCCTGATCGTGGCCGACCTGCCCGCCGGGGCGTCCCTGGCGTTCGCGCTCGGGCTGCGGTTCGCGCGCCAAGGGCGAGACACCGACGTCGAAATTCTCAGCATCCTGCCTGCATTGACGACCCAGGGAGCGCGCCCTTCGCTCGTGAGGGTGACCCGGCCCGACCGCGTCGAGCTTCGCCGCAACGACGGCTTCCTCGGGTCGTACATCGAACGGGCGCTGAGCGGATCTCGCAAGTCGTTCGAGGCAGGCGAGACCTTCGAACGCCATGGTCACACCGTCACCGTCCTCGACGCGCCCGGCGGGCAGCTCCATGCCTTCGAGGCGCGCCTGACCGATCCGGCGCACACGCTCGTGCTCGGCGAAAGCGAGCAAGGCCTGGTGCCCCTGCTGCCCTGAGTTTGCGGCGCGACGCGGCGCGCTTCGATGCGAGGGAGGTCGCGATCGGCCGGTCACGCTTCAGGGGTCCGTGAAGAGCTGACCGCTCTCGGTCGCGCGTCGCCGCAAGTGCGGTCGCAGGACGTCCGTGACGAACAGCGGCGCCGCGGACACCGTCACGCTCGCGTCCAGCGGAGGAGGCTCCACGCGCTCGAATCCGCCCGGTCCCCACGCCAGGAAAACGAGCGACGGGTCGTCGAGGTCAGCCGGGAAAGAGAACCGCACCCGTTCGGGGGTCCGTCGTGGGTGAGCGACTCGACCCGAGCGGTTCATGGTGGCGAGGGCGATCGTTTCTCGCTGGGCAAGCGGGGTATCGCGAAAGAGCCGGTCGGTGAAACGCGCGAACCAGCCGGGCTCCGAGGTCACCGCCCGCGATCGGCAAACACATCTCGAAGAGATCGAGCGGCGCGTTGAGAATGACGACCGTCTGCCGCGCGAAGCCTGGCCCTCGCCGGCACGTGCGCACCTGCTTGCACAAGTCTCGCTGCGGGAACCGCGGGCGCTCGCCGCGGGCTCCCGACGCTCACATGTGCATCCCGCCGTTGACGCGTAGAACGTGCCCGGTCACGTACGCGGCTTCGTCGCTCGCCAGGTAGAGGCAAGCGGCTGCGACCTCCGCTGCGCTACCGGTACGCGCCAGGGGCACTCCCTGCAGCATCTCTTCTCTTTGCTCCGCCGTGAAGGCGACGGTCATGTCCGTATCGATGAACCCAGGGGCGACGACGTTGGACGTGACGTTGCGCGACGCGTACTCGCGCGCGATCGACCTGGCGGCGCCGATGAGGGCCGCCTTGGTCGCTGCGTACGCAGTCTGGCCGGCGTTTCCCATCTCGCCGACGACGCTCGATACGAACACCATGCGCCCCCAGCGGCCGCGCATCATGCTCTTGCTGGCCGCGCGCGCGCAGGCAATCGCCCCTCGCACGTTCGTTGCCCAGAGATCTTCGAACTCCGCATCTTTCAGCCGCCAGAGGAGACTGTCCTTGACTATGCCCGCATTCGCAATGAGCACGTCGATCTTGCCGTGACGCTTCACCAGCGCGTCTACGCCGGCGTTGACCGCGCTCGAGTCGGCGACGTCGAATCCCTCGACGTCCGCCTTGCCCCCCTTCGCCACGATGGCGTCAGCCACCGCGCGCGCGGTCTCGCCGTTCTTGACGTAGTTGACGACAACCGTAGCGCCTTGCTCGCCGAACGCCTCGCAGCACGCCCGGCCGATGCCGCGCGAGCCGCCGGTGACGAGAACGATCCGGCCGTCGAGTCGAAACATGGGTCCTGTTGGGGGGCTTGAACGCGCGCCGGCATTCGACGCGCAGGAACCGTACGTTACCCACTCCAGTCGGCGCAAAGGCGGCGGATGACGAGCCGCGACCTCGGCTCTTCGAGGGGTCAATCGAGCTGGACCTACCGAGGCCGCGCGGATACATTTTCCGACGAAGCTGGCGAAGGAGTCAAATGGGCACCATCGCGATTGTCTTTCCAGGTCAAGGATCGCAGCGAGCGGGCATGGCCCTCGATTTTTACGAGCGCTTTGCCGCCTCGCGCCATGTCTTTGCCGAAGCAAGCGATGCACTGGGATTGGACATTTCCGCGCTCTGCTTCAACGAGGATCCCCGTCTCGATCTCACCGAGTTCACCCAGCCGGCGATCCTGACCACGGAGATCGCGATGCTGCGCGCGCTGCAGGGGGAATTCGGCCTGGCGGCGACCGTCTTCGGTGGCCACAGCCTCGGCGAGTACACGGCTCTCTGCGCGGCCGGTGCCATCCCGCTCGACGTGGCCGTGAGGCTGGTTCGCCGGCGCGGCGCGTTGATGCAGGCCGCAGTGCCCCCAGGGGACGGAGCGATGGTCGCCGTGCGCGGCACGGGCGTGGCTTCCCTCGACTTCGCGGCGTCGCTCGACGCAATCGGCGTCGACGTGGCCAACGTGAACTCGCCCGACCAGGTGGTTCTCTCGGGCCCCGCGTCGTCCATGGACCGCGCCTGCGCCATGGTCGCTGAACTCGCGAGTGGGCTGGTTCTGGACCTCGTGCCGTTGCTGGTGAGTGCCCCGTTTCATTCTCGTCGAATGCGCGTCGTCGAGAGCGACTTTCGCGTCGCGCTCGCCGAGGTCGCCCCGTCGTTCGACGCCGTCCGGGCGGCCGTGGTGCCCTCGAACCTGCGGGGCGGCTTTCACACCGGCGAACTCGATGCACTCCTCGACGCGCTCGAGCGCCAGATCAGCGGTCGCGTCGACTGGATGGCGAACATGCGAGCGCTCGTGACCAGGGCCGACCGCATTATCGAGGTCGGCCCGGGGCGGCCTCTCCGCGGCTTCTTCAAGAGCATGGGCGTAGAGATTGCGTCGATCGTCTCGTGCAAAACCGCCGAACGGGCTATCGCCGCGTGATGCAGTTCTCGGCGACTCAATGGGCGGTCATCCTGGGCGGCTCGAGCGGCTTCGGGCTCGCATGCGCTAAGAAGCTCGGCGCGTGCGGAATGAGCCTCGCCGTCGTGCATCGCGACCGAAAGGGGGCGATGGCCCCGATCGAGAAGGAGTTCGCCGCGATCCGCGCCCGCGGAACGGATCTGTTGACGCTCAACGTCGATGCGCTCTCGAGCGAAGGTCGGGCCACGGTCCTCGACGCGCTCGCCCTACGCATGGCGACCCAGGGCCGGGTGCGCCTCCTGTTGCACTCGATCGCGTTCGGCAACTTGAAGTTGCTCGCGCCGGTGCCCGCCGAGCCGAGCCCCGCGGCGCGAGCCCGGACGAGGCTGGCGGCGCAGCTCGGGATCGCCGAAGAGACTCTCGCCGTCGCCATCGACGCCGTGGCGGCCGATTGCGACGCGCTCGGCGAGATCGCCTGGTCGCCCCGATACGACTCGGACTCTTTGCTCGAGGAAGAAGACTTTGCTCGCACCATCCACGCGATGGGCACCAGCCTCGCGACCTGGACCCAGGACTTGCTGGTGCGTCGCCTGTTCGCCGCCGACGCCCGGGTGCTCGGTCTCACGAGCGAAGGCAACGAGGTCGCGTCGCGCGGCTATGCCGCCGTGGCGGCCGCGAAGGTCGCGCTCGAGTCGGTCGTGCGTTCCATGGCGCTCGAACTCGCGCCTTACGGTATTCGATCCAACCTCGTGCAACCCGGCGTGACCGATACCGCGGCCCTTCGTCTCATCCCCGGCAATCAACGCATGAAGGCGGCCGCCCGGCGGCGCAACCCGTTTGGCCGGCTCACCACCGCCCAAGACGTGGCCGGCGTCGTGAGCCTGCTCTGCACCGACGAGGCGAGCTGGATCAACGGGTCGATCGTCCGCGCCGACGGCGGCGAGCACATCTCCGCATGAGCCAGATACCGCTTTATCTGCACGCGCTCGGCCATTTCCATCCCGACAACGTCATCGACAACCGCTTCCTCCAGGAGCTCGATATCGGCACCACCGACGAGTGGATCCTCGAGCGCGTGGGGATTCGCGAGCGCCGCACGGTGCTCCCGCTCGATTACATCCGGAGCACCCGCAATGCCGATGTTCGGGCCGGGCAAGAGGCGGCGCTTTACTCCAACGTCGAGACGGGGAAGCGCGCCGCGACCATGGCGATCGAGCGCGCCGGGCTGCGGGCGAAAGACATCGGAATGGTGATCGCCGGGGGCTGTTGCCCCGACATGGCGATCCCTTCGGAGGCGTGCCGGCTCGCGGCGGCGCTCGATATCGACGTCGCGGCGGTCGACATCAACAGCGCGTGTTCGACCTTCGGCGCGCACCTTCACCTGCTCGCCTCCATGCGGGAGCTACCGCCCTACGTGCTCTGCGTCAGCCCCGAGAACACGACGCGCACGGTCAACTACGCGGATCGCGCCACGAGCGTGCTCTGGGGAGACGGCGCGAGCGCGGCCATTGTTTCGCTTCAGGCTCCGGCGCGCGCGCGCATCGTCGAGACCAGCCTTGGCTCGTCGCCGGCAGGCTGGATGCAAGTGACCATTCCGCGGTTCGGACACTTTGCGCAGGAGGGCAGCGCCGTCCAGCGCTTCGCCATCAAGACGACGCTGGCGCTCGTGGAGGCGATGCTCCCGGCGGCGCGCGCACGCCTGGCCGAGACGGGCGGCGCACTCCATTTCGTCGGACACCAGGCGAACTTGCTCGTCCTCGAAGCGGTGACGCGCCGCGCGCGGATCACCGACGACGAGCATTGGCATAACGTCGTCGATCGCGGAAACACGGGCGCCGCGGGCGCGCCGACCGTGCTCTCGCAGCGCTGGGGCGAGCTGAAAAGGGGGGACGTCGTCATCCTCGCGGTCGTCGGCTCGGGTCTCACCTGGTCGAGCTTGCGGATCGAGATCGACTAGCTTGGTGGGGTCGTTGGTCGCCGCCGGGGTCGGGGACGCGAGTCAGAGCCCGAACGTGGGATCGTAGGGTTCAGCCGAAGGCGCGGCCGAGGGGGGAGCGGGCGCCGGAGATGGCACGACCGAGGGCGCAGGCGGGCTCGTGGCCCAAGGGGCCGTCGAGATCGTGCTGGCGGGGACGTCGAGGGGTCTCCCGACCCGGATCGCCGGCGAGGACAACGGCGCCCGA
This sequence comes from uncultured Myxococcales bacterium, assembly GCA_937902985.1. Classification (GTDB taxonomy): domain Bacteria; phylum Myxococcota_A; class Polyangia; order Polyangiales; family Polyangiaceae; genus Palsa-1150. The sequence continues at coordinate 7,993 of CALFNG010000186.1, read as the reverse complement.
ACCGGCTTTGACCGGCGAAGTCGGGGCGCCGCCGGCATCGCGCTGGCGGGCGTCGCGGCCGTGCGCCCACCGTCGATGACGGCGGAGGCATCCCGCACCGCCGGCTCCGCGTCGGCCGATGCCAGGGCGGCGGGCGGCGGCGGGATCTCTTCGGCCGGCGTCGCGCAGGGGAGGGGGGCGGGCAAGATCGCGGGCGTCGGCGGGGACGCAGGCGACACGATGGAAGGCGCGGGCTCCTTGCGCGAAGCGACTACGATCCCCGCGACGACGGAGCCCAGCGCGAAGAGGACGAGTGCAAAGGCCCGGGCGCCGGAGCGTCGCGGGGCTCTCGCTTTCTCGCGAGAGAGCCCTATGGTGGTCGAGAGCGGCGGTGCCGACCGGGCAACCGCATGGGGGATGACGCTGGGGGGCCCGGGGATCCGATCGATCGAGCGAGGACGCATCGAAGGCGGATGGGCCTGCACGCCTTGGACGACGATAGGGACCCCGAAGGAGAACAGATAGGCGTCCTCCAGCCTCGCGCCCATGGTTTGCGCGTCGGGCCAGCGGTCGATCTTGTGAAAGACGAGGGACCGGTCGACCACCTCGGCGATTCGCGGAGGGACGTGCTGGGCGAGCGATCGCAGAGCTCGGGCCTGCATGCTGCCAGCGCGTACCATCATCTCTTGCATCGTCTCGGCGTCGTGCACGAGATGCCCCGAAATGAGCGCGAACATGGTGGCGCCGACGGCCCAGAGGTCGCTCCGGCGGTCGACCTGGGACGACTGGCCGAGCGCCTGTTCCGGGGCCATGAACGCCGGCGTGCCGATGACGGCGCCCGTTCTCGTGGTGCTCTGCCGCTCGGTGCTCTCCAGGAGGCGCGCGATGCCGAAGTCGAGCACCTTGAGCGATCCGTCCTCGGTCAGAAACAGGTTCTCGGGCTTGATGTCCCGGTGGACGACGCCTTTCTCGTGGGCCGCGGCGAGCACCTCGAGCAGTCGATAGGCGAGCACGCAGACCTCCCGCACCGGCAGGAAGCCCCCCATCTGCTTGCTTCGCTCGTCGAGGGTCGCTCCCTCGAGTAGCTCCATGACGAGAAAGACCGAATCATCTTCGCCCACGTCGTCGTCGAGCACGCGCACGGCGCCCGGATGGTCCACCTTGTTCGCGACGTACCCTTCGCGGAGGAACCGCTCGCGAAAGTCGTGACGTTCGGCGAGATCCGAGTGCAGGATCTTGATCGCGACCCGGTGCCCGTTGCGATGGCTCGCTTCGTAAACCGCGGCCATGCCGCCGCAGCCGATGAGGCGGTGGAGCGTGTACTTCTGGTTGAGGACGGTTCCGACGCGTTGATGCGCGAGTTCGTCGATCGCCATGTTGCGCAAGCCGAGTCCGCACCCTAGGTGAGAGCGGGCCCGCCTACAACGTTCGAGTCAATGGAGCACCGAGAGCGCATAGACATCCGAGCGCTCATCGATCGCTGCTCCGCGCGATTGCTCGGGAGACATGTAGGCGGGGGTCCCGATGAGCTCCCCAGTGCGCGTTTGAAAGAGCGCGCCGCGCACGCTCTTTTCGACGCTCGCGGACGCCCCTCTCGCGCGCGCTTCGCCGACGTCGCTCGCGTCCTGCGGCGAGAGCGGGACGGGGGCGGAGGCCGGATCGCCGAGGCGTTTGGCGATCCCCCAGTCCATCAGGATGACCTCGCCATAAGCGCCCACCATGACGTTCGCGGGCTTGATGTCGCGGTGAAGGATGCCCTTCGAGTGGGCGAAGGCCACGGCCTCGAGCAGCGCGAGTCAAGACGAAGCGGTGATGGCCACGACGAGCTAGGCCCCGAGGCCCTCGGCGAGCAGCGGATTTCGTGCTGGAGAAGGAGATGACCCGCGGCGTTCTGGGCCCGAAGGAAGGCGCAGTGAAGCCGCCTACACGAGCGTCGCGTTGTCGATCACGAAGCGATACCGAACGTCGGCTTTGAGGAGCCGTTCGTAGGCCTCGTTGACCTGCTGAATGGGGACCACTTCGACGTCGGCCGTCAGCTGGTGCTCGACGCAGAAATCGAGCATCTCCTGCGTCTCCGGGATGCCGCCAATGCCGCTGCCGGCGATGGATCGCCGGGCCATGAGCAGCGGAAAGGCGGGGAGGGCGAGGGGGTTTTCCGGCGCGCCGACGAGCACCATGGTTCCGTCGAGCCGCAGGGTCGCGAGGACCGAGGCGATGTCGTGCTCGGCGGAGACCGTGTCGATGACGAAGTCGAGGCGACTGCGCTGCTTGCGCATCTGCGCCCTGTCGGAGCTCACCACGTAGTCGTGCACCCCGAGGCGCTTCGCGTCCTCGCGCTTCCGCTCCGATGAGCTGAAGAGCGTGACCTCGGCGCCCATGGCGACGGCGATCTTGACCGCCATGTGCCCGAGCCCGCCCAGGCCGACGACGCCGACGCGGGAGCCCTTCCCGACCTTCCAGTGGCGGAGTGGCGAGTACGTCGTGATGCCCGCGCAGAGGAGCGGCGCGACGGCCTCGAGCTTCGTCTGTTCGGCGATCGTGAGCACGAAGCGCTCTTCGACCACGATGCGCTTCGAGTAGCCTCCGTACGTCGGTGTCTTCCCGTCGCGGTCGACGTCGTTGTAGGTCTGCGTGTTTCCCTTTTCGCAATACTGCTCGAGGCCGCGCTTGCAGGCCGCGCACTCGCGGCACGAGTCAACCATGCAGCCGACCCCCGCGAGCTGGCCCAGCTTCACCTTCGTCACCTTGTCGCCGACCGCGACCACGCGCCCGACGATCTCGTGGCCCGGCACCATCGGGTACTTGGAATTTCGCCATTCGTTCCTGGCCTGATGGAGATCGGAGTGGCAAATGCCGCAGTAGAGGACGTCGATCGTGACGTCGCTCGCGCGGGCCTCGCGCCGGGGGGCGTCGAAAGGACGCAGCGGGCTCGTGTTGTCGAACGCGGCGTACGCTCTGGTCGTGGTCATGCGTTTCTCGGTGCAGGGGTGGTGATCGGCCTGTGAGTCGATGCCGCTCGCGTGGAAGCGTTGCGTGTCTCGTGCTTGCGGTGCCTGGTGGGCGACCCCGCTTTCGCCCTGGATCGCTACGCCGTCGCGGCTCGCCGCAAGACGCGTCCAAGCCGATCGCGCGACGTGCAACGTGAAACCTGGATGGCGCCCCATCTCAAGCGCGCCTAGCCTGCCAGGCCATGCGCGAGCCTCCTCATGGCACCGTCGAGCGATGGGCGTGGGACTACGTCGTCGCCGATTCGCTGGACGCCAAGCTTTCTCCGCCTCCCGTCCCCGAGGCCTGGGAGCCGGCCATCGTTCCCGTTCGTCGCCTCGAGGCACCGGGCCGACCCCACGAGCTTCGCGTCGTCTCGAAGTCCGGCAAGACGCGTGGTCTCGCCGCGCCGAGCGGAAGGGCGCGCGCGCTCCACACGTTCTTCCATCACGAGCTGCAGGCCGCGGAGCTCATGGCCTGGGCCATCCTCGCGTTCCCGGAGACGCCGCGCGACTTCCGCGCGGGCCTCGTTCGCATTGCGCTCGACGAGATCCGCCACATGCATCTCTATGCCGGGCAGATTGCAAGGCTCGGCTTCGCGATCGGCCAGTTCACGGTGCGCGACTGGTTCTGGGAGCGTGTTCCACGCTGCGCCGATGCGGTCGCGTTCGTCGCCACGATGGGCCTCGGCGTCGAGAGCGCGAACCTGGAGCACACCGCGTCTTTCGCGGCGCGGTTCCGCGAGGCGGGAGACGAGGAAGGCGCGCGCGTCCAGGAGCTCATCGGGCGCGAAGAGATCGGCCACGTTCGCTTCGGGACCCGCTGGTTCGAGACCCTGGCGTCCGCTCTCGAGTTCGAAACGTGGCGTCTCTCCTTGCCTTCGCCGCTGTCTCCGATGCTGATGCGCGGCAAGCCGCTCCATCGCGAGGCGCGTCGCAACGCTGGGCAGAGCGATCGGTTTCTCGACGAGCTCGAGGCATGGCAGCCCGATTCGCCTGGGTTCTGAACCTCGACGCCGATCTGGAGCTCGCCGCGATCGCGTCGGGAGCCGCCGTCGCGCTCGGGGGATATGCGCCGAAGCGCAGCGTCGTGGACGCGATGCGCAGGTTCGCGCCGAAGCTGGCGGCGTCGCTGCTCGACCCCCACGATGACGTTCTCGTCGACGAGGCATCCCCGCCGCTCGGCGCGCGCGGGCTCGTGGGCCGAGCGTTCTGTCCCACGCCGCGTGCGCTTCGACTCCTCCGTCGCGCGGGCGCGGAGCCCGAGCCCCACCCCGCGTGGCAGGTGCTCTTGCGCGTGAATTCGCGCGCGTTCGCCTCGTCGCTGGGGACCACGTTGCCGTGTGCCGTATTCGTCGCCGACGAGGGCGAGGCGCGCGCGCTCCTCGGCACTCCGCCTCCGCCCGAACTCGCGCAAGCGTGGCGGGTGAAACGGAACTTCGGCATGACCGGCCGCGGTCAGCGCATCGTCGCCGCCGCCGCCGTAACCCAGCAGGATCTGGCCTTCGTGCGCGCGGGCCTCTCGGAAGGCGGCGTGCAGATCGAGCCCGATGTGACCATCGTGGCTGAATTCGCGATTCACGGGCTCCTCGGCCCCGCTGGCGCGCTCACGCTCGGCCCCGTCGTGAAGCAGCATTGCGACGCCCGCGGCGCCTGGGTCTCGAGCGAGCGACTCGCGGTCGGTCACGCGCCGGCTCACGCGCCCGCGAGCCTCGCTTCCGAAGCGGAGCGAGTGGCCGCGGCGTTGAGCGCGGCAGGCTACTTCGGCCCGTTCGGCGTCGACGCCTACACGTACCGTGTGCGTCGCTTCGCAAACGCGAGCGATATGGAACGCGACGGCGCGATCGCGCTGCAGCCGCGCAGCGAAATCAACGCGCGCTACACGATGGGCTTTGCCGCGCCGGCGCAGGTCGGAACCGATGATCGGCGGCCAGAGACCTACTGGCAAGACGTGCTGGATCCGGTCGTGCACGGGAACGGACCCGCGCCGAAGGCCTCGTCGGGCCGCGCCGAGCCCGGCCGGAAGGACGCCGTCGACGCGGAATTCGAAGAGACGCACGGCCATCTGTGAGCCCCGAGCCTGGGTGCGCGCGCGCGTCAGCTGATACGCGCGCGCACTTCTTTGCGGGCCTGGTAGAGCTCCCAGAACTTGTTCGCGATCGTCGAGCCGTCGAGGTTCGCGTTGCCGTTGTCCCAGGGGGTGCCCTTAATGATGCCGGCGACCATGACCTCTCCGACGTAGACGCCGTCCCCCTTCAATCGTTGCGCGAGCAGGCCGACGAGCTTGTGCTTCGCCGCGTTGGCAAGCGCGAGGCCCATGGCTTTCGCGCCGACGGCGTACTCGTCGATCTGCGGATTGATCTCGCCGAAGGCGCCGTTCGTGACGAGGACCGCTCCCTCCTTCGACGCCTTCAGATCGGGGAGAGCCTCCTGGACCGCGGCGAGGAGCCCAAAGATGGCGACGTCGAAGACGCCCTGCACGGCGGCGACGTCTGCGGTCACGAGATCCCCCGTCTCGGAGCCGCCGTAGGCGTTCCAGTGGATGACGGCGATGGGGCCGAGCGCGGCGCGCGCCTTTCCGACGACCGCGCGGATGTCGGCTGCGTCACCGGCGTCGGCCGGAAATGCGGCCGCTTCGATGCCCTTCGCTTTCAGCGCGCTCACGCCCGCGGCGAGCCTCTCCTGCTTTCGCGCGACGAGGGCGACGGAGAAGCCGGACGAGCCGAATTTCTCGGCGACGGCAGCCGAGATGCCGGGCCCGAATCCGACGATAAGGATGGTCTTTCCCATGACGTCCTCCGATGACGCAGCGTTGCTCCCCGTTACGTTCTTTCAGCGACTTTCATGACACTGCGGCGCGCGTGGCCTACCCGAGCCTGACCTCGATGCCCATGCCCGTCGCCTCCAGCTCACGCTTGTACTCTTCTGCTTCCTCCCTCGTCTCGAAGACCTCTTGCCGAGCGTGGGTCGTCCCGTCCGGCAGCGGCTCGTTCCACCGGAGGCGATGCAGAGCAGCGATTCGGCCGGATGACCACGGGCCCGCGGTGATGGGCTCCTTCCCCTTCTTTTCGCCGGTCATTCTCGCTGATGGAACCAGCGATGCCCGTGGGGCTCAACAGTCCGATAGTGCAGGTCCGGCAGACGGCGGGAAACGTCGTCTCCCATTGCTGCCTCATCAAGAGGACCATGTGCACGAGGCACATTCGCTCGGCGGGGTTCCCCTCATCGGCCTGTAGATCGGTCTTCGGGGCCGTGAAGCCCTGAAATCGCCCGACTCGGCTCGCTCCCCCCGAGCGCCTACGCGCGATAATGTGTCGAACGATTCATCGGGGGTCCATGAAGATCAATCGCATCGTCGTGATCGGAACGTCCGCGGGCGGGATGGAGGCTCTCCAGGAGCTCGTGGCACAGCTCCTACCCAGTTTCCCAGCACCTATCTTCATCGTGCAGCACATGTCCCACGACGGCCATGCGGAGGTACTGGCGCGCGCGCTCGCGAAGCGAGGCGCCTTGCCGTGCGCCGTCGTCCGCAATGGCGAGCGATTCAAGGCCGGTCACATTTACGTGGCTGCCACCGACAATCACATGCTTCTCAAATCGAGGACGGTGATCGTCACGAAAGGGGCGCGGGAGAATCGCTACCGACCTGCCATCGATCCGCTGTTCCGGTCTGCGGCCGTAGCCCACGGCCCGCGCGTCATCTCCGTGGTGCTCACCGGCCTCCTCGACGATGGCACTGAAGGGACGGTGGCAGTGAAGCGCTGCGGCGGCACGACCGTCGTACAGGATCCGAGTGACGCGGAATATCCGCAGATGCCAGCGAGCACTCTGTCCGCGAAGGTCGACCATTGCGTCCCTTTGCATGAACTTGGCTCGTTGCTCGACCGGCTCGCGCGCGCGCGGCCAGCCAAGCGCAAGGCGATTCCGGAGGACGTCAAGATCGAGGCGATCATCGCCGAGCGGGTGCTCAGCGACATCCGCGCGGTGAACACGCTCGGCAAACAGGTCCCCTACAACTGCCCCGGCTGCGGCGGCGTCCTCTGGGAGATGGAGAAATCCAGGACCGTTCGTTACCGGTGCCACGTCGGCCACTCGTACACCCGCGCCGCGCTCCTGGCGGAGCAGTCCGGGAAGATCGAGGAGACCCTCTGGATCACCCTCCGCATGCTCGAGGAACGGAGGAACCTGCTCCGCTCCATGCGCGTCAAAGGCGCCGGAGCGAAGTCGAGCATCGAACGCGAGAAGGACGCCGAGATTCACATCGAGCGCATTCGCGGGCTCTTGATCGCAGGTGGCGCACCGAACGCCTCGGGGCCGAAACCAACGGCGATTCGTTCGAAACGGCCCTGAGCAAGACGCCGTCGCGACACGACGCACGAAGCGTCGCGGCCGCCGGTGGCCAGGCATCGTGGCGGGCATCGGGATCAGGGTTGGCACACAGTGCGTCGCGAGACGCGCAGTGAGGTCGCGCGGTTAGCCCTGGTCGCACTCTTGCTGACTGAAGGCGAGGGCGCCGGCCATTGAGGGGTAAGGCGTTCCCAGGCGTCTTCGACGGAGGTCTCGTGAGAACGATTCGAGCAGCGAGCGGGGCAAGCGGGGCAAACGTAGGTTCGGCGGCACGGGGTCGAAACGGCACGCGTCTCCTGAAGGCCGCCCTCGTCGGGTCCTTCGTTGCGTGCAGCTCCGGGGGCGGCGGTCCATCGCCGTCTCCGCCCTCCCTCATCGAAACGGGGGGCGCTAGCCCCCGATCGGTCATCACACCCACCTTCGGGCCGACCGTCACGGCCCCGGTCCCGCCGCGCGCGATTTCCGGCGGCACCTTGCTCGCCACGCGCGACGGTACGCGCGCCATCGCGGCCGACTCCGAGCGGGATAGCGTGTACGTCGTCAACCTGAAGACGCACGCGCTCGACTTCGCGGTCGCTCTGTCGGCGGGCGACGAGCCCGGGCGGCTCACCGAGGACGGAGCCGGTCGAATTCACGTGGCGCTGCGAAGCGGCGGCGCACTCGCGACCCTCGATCCGTCGAAG
>CALFNG010000185.1 GCA_937902985.1 uncultured Myxococcales bacterium | reverse complement strand
CGGCGGGGAAGGACTACGCCGCGGCGAGTCTTCGATGGGCCGTCTCGCAGGTCGTTGCCGAGAATGCGGCGGGTCCGACGCCCGCGCCTGCGTCGGCGCCGCCGAAGGCTTTGCGAGGGCGACGTGCGGCGAAGGGATCGGCTGTACCGACGCCTCTGGCGCCACGGTTCGTACCCGTCCGCATGCGACGAGTCGAGCCGATCGGCGCCGAGGTGGTCGTCGAGGTGGGCGGCGCGCGGATCCGCGTGACCCGAGGCGTGGACGTCTCGCTCCTCGGCGAGGTTGTCCGTGCACTCCAGGGAGGCGTTCGATGATTCCTGCAGGTGTCCAGGTCTTTGTCGCGATTGAGCCCGTGGATATGCGCTTCGGGTTCGAGCGTCTGAGCGGGATGGTGCGCGAGCGCATGGGCTACGAGCCACGCAGCGGCGCGCTCTTCGTGTTCGTCGGTCGACGACGTCAGCTCGCGAAAGTCGTGTTCGCGGATGCGACAGGTACCTGCGTTTTCACGAAACGCCTCGACACCGGATTGTTCTCGCTGCCGGCCGCTCCTGCGGCGGACGCCTCACACGTGGAGATCGACGAGGCGACGCTCGATGCGCTGCTGGACGGGCTCGCGCTTGCGCCGTCTTCAGAGCCATCGCCACCGCGACGAGCGCGCCGCTCTCGCGTTCATTGACGCGCACGCCCGCCCGAAAAAAACCATCGCGTGAGGGGTGGACAGCGATCTCGCGCATGCATACAGAATCCGCGTGGAGGCGACGGGCGCGCAGGGTGCGGATGGCGATGAGCGCGTCGTCTCGTTGACCGCCGAAGTTGCGACGCTCCGCGGCGAGCTCGCACGTGCCCAAGGCGCGCTCGCGAATCTTCGTGTCCGCTATCACCAGCTCCTCGAGGAGCTGCATCTGCTCAAGAGGCGCTTGGTCGTCGCGAAGGCCGAGCGCCTCGACGACGTGACCGCAGCGCAGCTCGCGTTCGATAAGCTCCTCGCTGAGACGCAGGCCATCGAGAAGTGCCTCGATGCAGCGGGCGGCGCCGATGATGACGACGATGACCGTGATGACGATGACGACGCAGCGGCGAAGACCGAGCGCGAGCGGCGACGTCGGACCGGCGCGCCGCCGACGGGCCGACGCAAGCTCGATGAGAGCGGCCTGCCCGAGGTCCACGTCGAGGTTGCGGATCCCGAGTTCGAGGGCAAGGCCGAGCGGATCGGCGTAGAGGTGACCTCACGCGTCGCCTACGAGCGCGGCGGGCACCGGCGTCTGGTCGTCTCCCGCGTCGTGTACAAGGAGAGCGAGGCCGACGAGTCGACCCACACAGCGGGGGGGACCGCGGATGCGCCGAAGCAGCCTGCCTTCCGCATCGTGACTGCGCCGATGCCGAAGGAAATCATGAAGCGGGGCATGCTCGCTCCGTCGATGATCGCGCACCTGCTGGCGATGAAGTACGTCCTTGGCGTCCCGTTTCACCGCTACGAGCAGCAATGCACCCGCGAAGGCTTCTCGCTCGATCGGGGCACGATGTGCCGATACGCCGAGCACGTCGGCGCGACCCTCGGCTGCATCGTCGAGGCCGCGCGCAAGGAGGCCATCGCGACGGCGTTCTGCTTGTCGACCGACGCCACGGGCGTGGCGATCCAGCCGACGCGTCTCGAGGACGGCAAGAGGCAGCCATGCCGCAAGGGCCACTTTTTCGTGACGCTCGCGGACAAGGACCACGTGTTCCTCGACTACCAGGCCAAGCACACGAGCCTGACCGTGTGGAACATGTTCAAGGGCTTCTCCGGCTACGTGCAGGCCGACGCCCACGTCATCTACGACGCGCTCTTCAAGGGCGCCCCGCCCGAGGGTGCCGACGAGACGCCCGACGAATGCGGACCGCCGCCGCTCGAGGTTGGGTGCTTCTCGCACGCGCGCAGGAAGTATTGGGAAGCCGCCATCTGCCGGCATCCCCTCGGGCTCGAAGGCGTGCGCCGGATCGATGCGATCTTCGACGCCGACCGCGAGCTCGCGAAGCTCGCTCCCGTCCAGCGCAAGGAGCGGCGCGACCAGACCGTGCGTCCCGTCGTCGACGCGTTCTTCGCCTGGGCGCGCGCCGAGTACGCGAAGGTCTCGAGCCGAGGTCTCGTCCGGACCGCGCTTGGCTACTCCGTCCGCCAAGAGCAGGCTCTCCGTCGCTTCCTGGACGACGGGCGCCTGCGCATGGAGAACAACTCTGCCGAACGCGAGCTCAGGGCTGTGGCCGTTGGCCGTAAGGCATGGTTGTTTTACGCCTCCGACGACCACGCCGGCGCCGCCGGAAACATCCTGTCGCTCGTCGCTTCGTGCAAACTGCACGACCTCGATCCCGAGCCGTACCTGGCCGAGATCATCCGCATCGTTCCGTACTGGCCGCGCGACCGGTATCTCGAACTCGCCCCCAAGTACTGGCGCGCCACGCGGGCACGGCTCTCCCCCAAGGAGCTCGAGCTGCCCCTCGGCCACATCACCGTGCCGCCGCCGCCCTCGAAAGAGCAGACTTCGCCGGACTGAACGACCGCCGTCCATGCACGCGAGCATGCGGTGCCGCGATGGGCCGCGCCAGGACGCCTCTTCGTGCAGCGGCTACGTATCAACTCGAGGGATCGCCGTAGGACCTCGTGGGATCGTCCAAGGAGCTCCGCGTACTCCTTCGCCGTCCGCAGGCTCGCCCTCAACTCACGAACCCGCTCCGACAACTTGGCCTCGGTCTCGGTCACGCGCGGCGAGAAGAAAAGCCCGAGGCGTTTCGCGCACGTCCAGCTCGTTACGCGCGAGGGTGCCCGCGATGGACAGCAAACGGGACAGCATGGTGTCCACATGGTCGACAGCGTGGTCGGGTAGGAGCCACAGAGTCCTCTGATGGATGGACAGCGTGCCGCCATACGCGTCCAGGAGTCCGACTCGTGGACAGCATGGCCGGCGCGTGCACAGCACCGCGCGAACATCGAAGCCGCCCGGGCGCTGGTTGGTCGCGACTCTCCGCGGCGCTGTCATTGACGCCTGTCACCCCGCCGTTTGTTGCCGACCATTCTGAAGTGTCGTGGCCTTACCGGGGCCGGAGGGTACAGTGTGCAGTGGTCGGTCGAATGACCATCGGGAACCGTGGGACGAATCGGGTATTGGTGCGCTCGCCCTGACGACATTCGTTCGTCCAGCGCTAGTCCGTGACTCGAGATCGTGCGATACCTCCATTCGTCCGAGCGGCGTGAATTCGCACCGCCGCCCAGGAAGGGGGTCCCGATGTCGACGTCCCGTTCCGGTCCCGGCGCTTCGCTTCCGGGCCCGCTTTCGCTGAAGGCCCCGGCATCGGGATCGGCAGTATCCCAGCCACCTCGACCCCGCAGCGCTTCGTCGGCGCCGCCCAGGGCCATTCCGTCTTCGGCACCTCAACCGGCGTCCGGCTCGTTCGCTTCCGCGACCCTGCAGACCGCGAATCCATCGACTGCCCCATCGGCGATCGCAGCGGCGAAGCCATCGCCCCCCGTGCTGCCGCCGCTTGCGCCCGCGGCGGCGAAGACGTCGCGATCGGTGCCGCCGCCGCTTCCGTCGGCCGCGCGGCGATCCGTCGCTCCATCGACTCCGGCGCCCGCCGGCGCGCGGCCTTCCTCGAAGCTGCCGCCGCCGCTTCGGCCGTCGAACCGTCCTGAGCTGCCGGTGCGAGCCCCTCTGCCCCTCGCCATCACGGGCAGCGCGCCGTCCTCTGTCTCGACGTCTCGAGCCCCCCTACCGCCCAGGGTCGCGGCGATTCCGGAGCCCGAGACGGCGAGCGTCGCGGCC
>CALFNG010000184.1 GCA_937902985.1 uncultured Myxococcales bacterium | reverse complement strand
GACCGGCGCCGGAGAGCTGGTCGTCGAGGTCGTCGGGCTCACCCGGGCGTTCCTCGATCTCGCCGTCGCGCGCGAGGCCGCCGAGCGCGGAAGGGGCGACGACGAGGCGGCCAGCGTGGAGTCCGCGCGGCTCCGCGTGGAGCGCGCCGAGAGCGCGCGCCACGGCGACCGCTCGCTTCGCGAGCGCTCCGACGACGTCCGCTCGACGCTCCGCATCCTCGGCCGGATGCTCGGCACGCGCGAGCGGCGCTCGCTCTGAGCCTGCCGATGCCGCGCGCGAGCCGCCGCCGAAACGTGGCGAGCGACGTGCCCATCGCCCGGGCCCTGTCTTCGAGCGAGAGGCCCTCGACGCGGTGTAGGACCAGCACGATCCGCTCGCTGGCGTCCATGCTGCGCAGGATGGCATAGACGTCGCGCAGCGCCTCGCCGAGCTCGGGAGACGCCGGGAGCGCCGCGAGGTCGGGCACTTCGTCGGGCCCCCATGAAGCGCAGCCAGCGCTGGCGCGTTCGTCGAGTCGGCCGACCGCCATCGCCGCGACGAGCGACGCTTCGTCGCCGTCGAACGGAAGCGGGCCGTCACGTCTCTTGAGTCACGCGTCGCATCGATAAATGCTCACCTTTCGGCGCGCGGCTGGCAAGCCTCGAGACGGACCGTCATGCTTCGGGCGATGCGATCCGCGGTCCATGGCGTCGGATTGGCGATCTTCGCCGCCTGCGGCACGAACGACGTGCAGCCGATTCACGCTCCGCCCGTCGCCGACGCGGCGCCCGGCATCGCGCCCGGCTCGCGCGATGACGCCACGACCGTCGGCGACGACGCGAGCGCGCCCACCTCCGGCGGCGCAGACACCGGAACGAACCCGCCGGGGACGCTCGACGCCCCCGACGGCAGCGCGCTCGCCGGGTGGAAGCTGACCTGGTCCGACGAGTTCAACGGAGCCGACGGATCGGCCGTAGACCCGGCGAAGTGGAAGCACGACGTCGGCGGCACCGGCTGGGGCAACAACGAACTCGAGTACTACACGGACGGGACGCAGAACGCGGTCGTCACGGGCGGCAACCTCGTCGTCACGGCCACCAAAGACGGCGCGTCGCAGTACAAATGCTCGTACGGCACGTGCACGTACACGAGCGCGCGCCTCCTGACGCAGGGCCTCTTTTCGCAGAAATACGGGCGCTTCGAGGCGCGCGCCCAGATGCCCACGGGCAAGGGTCTCTGGCCGGCCATCTGGGCGCTGGGCGACGACATCAGCAGCGTGTCGTGGCCGGCGTGCGGCGAGATCGACTTCATGGAGACGATCGGGAGCGACATCCAGACCAACCATGGGTCCCTTCACATGCCGTCGAGCTACGGCCCGTCGGGGACGTACAAGCTGCCGAACGGCGCTTCTTACGCCGACGCGTTCCACACGTTCGCGTTCGAGTGGGAGCCCGGCGCGATTCGCTTCTACGTCGACGACCACCTCTATGAGACGCAGAAGTCGACCGTGCCGAGCGGCGACACCTGGGAGTTCGACCACCCTTTCTTTCTATTGATCAATGTCGCCGTCGGCGGGCAGTGGCCGGGGTCGCCCGACGCGACGACCACGTTCCCCCAGACCTTGAAGGTCGACTGGGTCCGGGTTTACGACAAGGACGGAACGGAGCCCTGAACCGGCGCCTCGGGTGCCAACCGCCACCGCTGAGGTGGCGTGGGCGTGGGCCTGGGCGTGAGCGTGGGCCTGGGTGAGGTGCGCGAGGCGTCGCCCGGCGCGCGAGGCGTCGCCGGCGCGCACCGGCACGAACGTGTGGCGGTGAGCGCCGGCAAGACGCACGATGGGGCCGGTGTCGAAGGACGCGCTCTCCCCGTTCCGCCCCGCCGTGCGCGAGTGGTTCGAGTCTGCACTGGGCGAGCCCACGCGGGCGCAAGCGCTCGCGCTCGGCCCCATCGCCGCAGGCGAGTCGACGCTCCTGCTCGCGCCGACCGGGTCGGGCAAGACCCTCGCCGCGTTCCTGGCCGCCCTCGACAAGCTCGCCTTTTCGCCCGAGCCGCCCAGGGAGTCGCGCTGCCGGGTGCTCTACGTCTCGCCGCTGAAGGCCCTCGCCGTCGACATCGAGCGAAACCTGAGGGCGCCGCTGGCCGGCGTCCTCGAGACGGCGAAGCGCCGGGGCGACGAGGTGCGCTCGCCCACGGTCGGCGTGCGGACGGGAGACACCGCCGCGCTCGATCGCACGCGGATGACGCGGACGCCTCCGGACATCCTCATCACGACGCCGGAGTCGCTCTACCTCTTGCTCACCTCGAGCGCGCGCGAGCTCCTGTCGAGCGTCAACACCGTCATCATCGACGAGATTCACGCGCTGGCGCCCTCGAAGCGCGGCGCGCACCTGTTTCTGTCGCTCGAGCGGCTGGAGGAGCTTCGCTCTTCCTCTTCCGGCGGCCCCGGGGCGAAGAAGCTCCAGCGCATCGGCCTCTCGGCGACGCAGCGTCCGCTCGACGAGATCGCGCGCCTGCTCGGCGGGTTCGAGCGGGGCAAGCCGCGGCCGGTCACGGTCGTCGACGCCGGCCACAAGAAGCGGCTGGACCTCACGATCGAGGTGCCCGACATCGACATGGCGCGCCTCGGGGAGCTCGACGAGCTGGCCTCGGGGCCGGCGGCGTCGGGAGGCACGCGCAGGACGATCTGGCCGCACGTCCACCAGCGAATCGTCGAGCTCGTACGCGCGCACAAGTCGACGATCCTCTTCGTGAACAGCCGCCGCCTGGCGGAGCGTCTGGCGGGGGCCATAAACGAAGTCGCGGGCGAAGAGATCGCGCTCGCCCACCACGGCTCGGTGGCGCGCGAGCAGCGGTCGGCCATCGAAGACCGTCTCAAGCGCGGTCTCCTTCCGGCGATCGTGGCCACGTCGTCGCTCGAGCTCGGGATCGACATGGGCGCGGTCGATCTCGTCGTGCAGATCGAGTCGCCGCCGTCGGTCGCGTCGGGCATGCAGCGAATCGGCCGGGCGAGTCATCAGGTGGGCGGCGTGCCGAAGGGCGTGATCCTGCCCAAGCACCGCGCCGACCTGCTGGCGGCCGCCGCGGCGGCCGCGGGGATGCGCGCGGGCGAGGTGGAAGAGACGGCGTACCCGCGCAACCCGCTCGACGTCCTCGCGCAGCAGATCGTCGCCATCGTCGCGCGCGAGCCGAGCACCGCCGACGCCCTCTTCGAGCTCGCGCGCCGCGCGGCGCCATTCGCCGACCTGCCGCGAACGGCGTTCGAGGGCGTGCTCGACATGCTGAGCGGGCGCTACCCGAGCAGCGACTTCCGCGATCTGCGCGCGCGCGTCACGTGGGATCGAACGCGCGGCAAGGTGAGCGCGCGCGAGGGGGCGCAGCGTCTGGCGGTCACGAACGGCGGCACCATCCCCGATCGCGGCCTCTACGGGGTGTTTCTGCGCGAATCGGGCGGATCGGGCGCCAGCGGCAAGGGCTCGCGTCGCGTGGGCGAGCTCGACGAAGAGATGGTCTTCGAGCTTCGCGAGGGCGAGGTGTTCTTGCTCGGCGCGTCGTCGTGGAGGGCCGACGAGATCACGCGCGACCGCGTCATCGTGACGCCCGCCGCGGGCGAGCCGGGCAAGATGCCGTTCTGGCATGGTGACCGTCCCGGGCGGCCGCGTGCGTTCGGCGAAGCGATCGGCGCGCTCACGCGACGCATCGCGCGAGCGAGCGACGAGGGCGCGACGCGGATCCTGCGTGACGAGCTCCGCCTCGACCCGAGCGCGGCCAGGAACCTCCTCGCATACGTCCGCGAGCAGCAGAGCGTCACCGGCGAAGTGCCGAGCGACCGTGCGATCGTGGTCGAGCGCTTTCGCGACGAGCTCGGCGACTGGCGGGTGTGCCTTCTGTCGCCCTTCGGCGCGCGCGTCCACGCCCCCTGGGCCACCGTGGTCCTCGCGCGGCTCACGGAGCGCTACGCCGGCGACGCGGAGGCGGTGTGGACCGACGACGGCATCGCGTTTCGCCTCCCCGCCAGCGACGAAGCGCCCGACCCGGCCACGTTCTTTCCGCCGTCGGCCGACGTGGAGTCGCTGGTCGTGCAGTCGCTCGGGCACACGTCGCTCTTCGCCGCCCGCTTCCGCGAAGCCGCGGCGAGAGCGCTGCTCCTCCCGCGTCGCTCGCCGGGAAAGCGAACGCCGCTCTGGGCCCAGCGAAAGCGGGCGCACGATCTCCTGTCCGTGGCCTCGCAATACCCGTCGTTTCCTATCGTGCTCGAGACGTACCGGGAGTGCCTGCGCGACGTCTTCGATCTGCCGTCTCTGGCGCTGATCCTCCAGCGGGTCGAGGCGCGCCGGATCCGCGTGACGCCGTGCGACTCGCGCGTTCCGTCGCCCTTCGCCTCGTCGCTCCTCTTCTCGTTCGTCGCCAACTTCATCTACGACGGCGACGCGCCGCTCGCCGAGCGCCGCGCGCAGGCGCTCACGGTCGACCATGCCCAGCTGCGCGAGCTGCTCGGCGAGTCCGAGCTCCGCCAGCTGCTCGATCCCGACGCGATCGACGCCCACGTGCGCATGCTCCAGCGCCTCGATCGGCCGGCGAAGCACGCCGACGGCGCCCACGATCTATTGCTCTCGCTCGGAGACCTCTCGCTCGGTGAGCTCGAAGACCGCGCCTTGCCGCCCGAGGCCGCTGCCGGGTGGGTCGCGGCCCTCGAGCGCGACCGGCGCGTCGCTCGGATCGCGATCGCAGGCGAGAAGCGGTTAATCGCCAGCGAAGACATCGGGCGCTACCGGGACACGCTCGGGATCGTCGCGCCGCGCGGAGCCCCGGACGCCTTCCTCGAGCCGGTGAAGGACGCGTGGGGCGATCTCGTCTCGCGCTGGGCGCGCACGCACGGGCCCTTCACCTCGGGCGAGCTCGCCGCGCGCTTCGGCGCGGGCGCAGACACCATCGAACACGTGGTCGAGCGGCTCGTCGCCGCGGGCAAACTCGTCGAAGGGGCGTTCCTCCGCGGAGGCAAGGGCCGCGAGCTCTGCGACGCCGAGGTTCTTGGCGCAGTGCGCCGCAAGTCGCTCGCGAAGCTCCGTCGCGAGATCGAGCCCGTGGACGCCGCGGCGTACGGCCGATTCGTGCTCGAGTGGCAGGCGGTGACGAACCGGCGGCGCGGCAGGGACGCGCTCCTCGAGACCGTGGCCCAGCTCCAGGGCTGTCCGCTCCCGGCGTCGGTGCTCGACACGCGAATCCTCGGCGCGCGCGTCGAGGGGTTCCGCCCCTGGGACCTCGACGCGCTGTGCGCTTCCGGTCGGGTCACGTGGGCGGGAGTCGAGCCGCTCGGTCCGAGCGACGGCCGGATCGCGCTCTTCCTGGCCGAAGACGAGGCGCTCCTGGCGCCGACTCCAAAGAAGACCGAAGGCGAGCTGGCCGAGAAGATCCGCGCGCTCCTCGAGAGGCGCGGGGCGATCTTCTTTCCGGAGATCGCGAGCGCGGCCGGCGGGTACCCCGCCGAGGTGCTCGACGTGCTGTGGAGCATGGTCTGGGCCGGCGAAGTCACCAACGACACGCTCGAGCCCCTGCGCAGCCTGGCCGAAGCGGCCAGCGGAAAGGACCGCACACGCGGGCGTCCCGGCCATCGCGCGCCGCGCCGGAACGCGCTCCCCGGGAGCGAAGGGCGATGGTCGCTCCGCGCGGCCCGCCTGGGGACCGCGCCCACCGAGACCGAGCGACGAGCCGCCCTGACGCGCGCGCTCCTCGAGCGATACGGCGTGCTGACGCGCGAGGCGGTGCACGCCGAGGGGATCGAGGGAGGCTTCTCCGCCGTGTACGACGTGCTCAAGGCCCTCGAAGACGCGGGTCGCGTGCGACGCGGCTACTTCCTCGCCGGCCGCGGCGCGACGCAGTTCGCTCTCCCGGGCGCCGACGACCGCCTAGATC
>CALFNG010000183.1 GCA_937902985.1 uncultured Myxococcales bacterium | reverse complement strand
CCGCCGGGCTGGCCCGTACCGGTGACCGGCGCGGGTCCGCAGGTGGGGCTCCATTGCTGCACCGTGAAGGTCTCGACGACCGCCGTCATGTTCCACGGCCCGTCGAGGGCCGTCGAGGGCGTGTCGGCGCGCGCGACGCGAGGCGAAAAGACGGCGACCGCGAGCGCGGCGGCAAGCGTGGCAAGCGCGGCCAGCGCGAACCGCGCCGCGAACGTCGCGAACGCCGCGAACGCCGCGAACGAAAACGACAGCATCGTACCGGGGTTTCCGGCCAGCCGGGGACTCACGCGAGCGGGCAGAGTAGCAGAGGCGGCCCCGACGAAAACGCGCTCGCCGTCGATTGGGCAGTCAATAGGGACCTTGTGGTAAGGTCGCGGCGAACGCGTGGGGCCGAAGTCGGGCGCGGAGCGAGTGGCGGGAACGGAGACCCGAATGATGGATCGTGGAACGACCCGGGTGCTGGCCTTCGGGGCGGCCGTCGGGGTCTTGAGCGGCTTGACCTTCGGCGCCGAGGGCGCGGCATATGGGCAGAGCACACCGAACGCCATTCCTTCGGCGAACAGCAATGGCATCGATACCCACCTTTTCCGACCCGCGATGGACTCGAAGGGGCTCTTCGCCATCAACGGAACGGACATCCTCGGCGCGAAGGACATCAGCTTCGGGCTGATCCTCGACTACGGCCACGCGCTCCTCCGCACGCCGTTCGTCAACGGGCACAGCCAGCTCATAGACAATTCGTTCCAGGGCACGCTGCAGTTCAACTACGGCATCGCCAACGAGGTCATCGTCGGCCTCGATCTCCCGATCGACCTCATGGACGGCAGCCCCCTCGGGGATGCGCAGTCGCAGGCGTTCTACGCGAGCAAGTGGGGGCCGGAGAAGCTCGAGTTCCAGGGCATCGGCTTCGTTGCCGCGCACGCCAAGTGGCGCATCACGAAGGTCGAGCACGGGTTCGGCCTCGCCGTGGGCCTGCAGATCGGTCAGGGCCTCGGAACCGCTGCCGCCAACGCCAGCGCCGACCCGGGCTTCTTCTACTGGCCGCAGCTCATGGCCGAGAAGCGCTTCGGCTCGACGGGGCAGCTGCGCCTCGCGATCAACGGCGGCTTTCGCGGACACGTGCTGAGCGACACCACCCTCCCATTGAGAGAGGGAACGTACACCGAAGGCAACCTCGCGACGTACGGAGGCGGCGTCAGCTGGCGCGTCCTCGAGTCGCTCGATCTCGTGGCCGAGACCTACGCCACCTACCTGCTGGCCGGCGACGCGAGTACCGGCGTCAAGGCGAGCAACGAGGCGGTCGGGGGTATCAAGCTCTTCACCCAGCGAAACTCCTACTTGATGCTCGGCGGCGGCGTCCGGTACACCGGCGGCTTCGAGGCCGCGGACCAGCGCGTCTTCCTCGGGTTCATCTTCGAGCCCTCGATCGGCGACCGCGACGGCGACGGGATCAAGGACGACGTCGACAAGTGCCCCGACGATCCCGAAGACTTCGACGGCTTCCAGGACGCCGACGGTTGCCCCGATCCCGACAACGACAACGACGGGATCCTCGACGTCAACGACCGGTGCCCCAACGTGCCGGAAGACCGCGACGGCGACCAGGACGAAGACGGCTGCCCCGAGGGTGGCGACGGCGATCGCGACGGCGACGGCATTCCCGACAAGCTCGACAAGTGCCCCGATCAGCCCGAGGATCGCGATGGCTTCCAGGACGCCGACGGCTGCCCCGACCCGGACAACGACAACGACGGGATTCCCGACAAGCTCGACAAGTGCCCGAACGATCCCGAAGACAAAGACGGTTTCGAAGACGCCGACGGCTGCCCGGACCCGGACAACGACAAGGACGGCATCCCCGACGTCAAGGACAAGTGCCCGAACGATCCGGAGACGTTCAACGGCTTCCAGGACGAAGACGGCTGCCCCGACAAGGGGAGCGTCATCATTCAGGACAACAACATCGTCATCCTCGACAAGATCAAGTTCAAGACCGCGAGCGCCGAGATCCTGCCGGAGTCGAACAAGATCCTCGACGCCGTCGCGACCACGCTCTCGCATCACCCCGAGTTCACGCTCGTCGAGGTCGCCGGCCACGCCGACGAGCGCGCGAGCGACGAATACAACCTCAAGCTCACGCAAGATCGCGTCAACTCCGTCGTTCGCGCCCTCATCGGCCGGGGGCTTCAGAAGTCTCTCCTGCGGAGCAAGGGCTACGGCGAGTACTGCCCGATCGACGAGGGGCACAACGAGACCGCGTGGGAGCAGAACCGCCGCGTCGAGTTCAAGATCGTCAAGACGCAAGACGGACCCACCGGCGTCGAGCTCGGGTGCGCCACCGCCACCCAGCACGGCGTGAACCCCGATCCTGTGCCTTGAGGGCCACCGTCGGCTCGATGGGAGAAACCGCATCGAGCCGTTTGCGTTCCAGGGCTCGAGAGGGAACCTCACGACTCCGGAGGAAGAGGCTCGCGAGTCTGGCACCCTAAGCCATGACCGTCGGGGTGATGACTCACGCGATCCGGCCGACGCGCGTTGCAGGCGCTGCAACCGGATTGCCTGGCTCCGCTTCGCCGATGGTAGGGTCGCGACCAATGTCGCGCAGCCGAGCGGCCCTCCCGATTTACCTCGCCGTGCTCACGCTCGTGAGCCTGGCGCCTATGCTGTTGTGGGACGCGGCTCCCGCTCTCTTCCCACCCCGCGCGCATGGGGCACTGGCCGCGGTTCCTCTCACGCTCGTTGCCGTCGTGTACCTCGTCTATCAGGGCCTGCGCGGCTCCAGGATGGACTTCGTCAAGGCGCTCCTGTCGGCGCTGGCGTTCGTCTTGTGGGCGTTGAACCAGCTCTTGCCCGACCATCCGTGGGCGACGCTCTTCAACGACCTCGCGGTCGCCGCGTTCGTGGTCGACGTGGTGCTCATCATCCTCGGCTGGCCGCTCGCCGCCGAACCGGGCCAGAGACCATGCCGTTCGGTTCGCGAGTGAGCAACCGACGGAGGTTCTCGTGGTCATCGCGACACTCGTCGAAGGGGTCAAGCCCCGCCGGGGCTGATCGTCGCTTCGCTCGCTTCGCGCACGATAACGCCCCGATGTCAGACGGGTTTCCGCCGTGGCTCCGCGGGCGCTGTTCCTTGCCGGTGACCCTCCAGCGCGGTAGAGCTTACGCCAGTGATTGACGCGCGGCTCTCCGGTGTGGCCATCATGCTCGTGGATGACGACGCCGACAACACGGAGCTCCTGGCCGTGCTGCTCCAGTCCGCTGGCGCCCGCGTCCACACCGCGGCGAGCGCCCAGCAGGCCCTCGAGACCCTGGACGACGCCGACCGCGCGTGGCACCCCGACTTGCTCTTGCTCGACATCGGCCTCCCCGGCGTCGATGGCTACGATCTCCTCGGCGCCATTCGCCAGCGGCCGCCCCTGTCCGCGGTCCTCGCCGTGGCCATCACCGCGTACGCGTTCGAGAAGGACAGGCAGAAGGCCCTCGACTCTGGCTTCTGCATGCACGTGTCGAAGCCCTACGACGCCGTCGAGATCATCGAGACCCTCGCCGATCTGATCGCACCGAAGCGGCCTTAACGTCCGCGGTCCCCGCCGACATGAGCGCATACGCGCGTCCGGAGAGCGCACCGGCCCCGCGACCGACCACCCTCGCCGACACCGGCGGCGCGGCCACGCGAGCGGACGGGCGACGCCTACCGCCCTTTCGGCACCGCGCCCGTTGCGGCCGGTGGGGAGGTCAATTTCTTTTGCGTGTGCCACATCAGGCCAATCGTGGCACCCGGAGCATAGTCGCGCCTGTCGGACGCCGTCAGGGGTGCCCGGAATCAGCGGCGGTTCAGACGTGTGCGCCGATGGCACGGTTACTGAAGTACGCCGTCTCCCGCGGGCGCTCGGCGCGCCGGCGCGCCGAGGAGAGGCACATGACGTCGATTTCGAGGTTCCGGGGCACAGGTCTATTCGCGCTTCTCGTTGCCGGGGTCACGACGCTGGATTGCGGCCAGTCGTCGCCTTCGATCGCGGGTCCGGTCAGTCCGCCCGGCTACAACCTGGGGGACCGCGCCGACAACGGCGTCATCGCGATCGACAAGCCGAAGATCACCGGCTCGCTCGACGGGTCGACGCTGAAGGTGAGCGTTCCGCTGCGCGCGGTCGGCGCGGACGGCGCTTCGGGCACCCTGCACGTGCGCCTGCTCGACGTGCAGGGACTGACGGCGGCCGCCGACGCGACACTCACGTACTCGTTGGGATCTGGCGGGTCGACGACGCTGCACGCCGACCTCCCGGCGCCGGCAGGCGTATCGGCCCAGCCCGATCTCGCGCTCTGGAACGTGCGAGTCGACGACGACAAGGCCAATACCCTCCGGGTGACGCGCAGCGCGTTGCTCGTCATTCCTCCGTACGATGTGCGCCTCGAGGGCCCGGCCACCGTCACGCAGGGCAAGGGTGTCAGCTACCGCGTTCGCGCCGAGGACGCGCTGACGCGGGCCCCGGTGGCAGGTGCGAAGGTGTCGCTCGATCTGCTCGCGAAGGACGGCACGCCGATCAGCACCGCCGATCTCCAGACGAGCACCACCGGCGAGGCGTTCTTCCCGCTCTCGCTCGCGCAAGCGGGCGACTTTCAGGTCCGCGCGCGCACGAGCGCGAACGGCATCGTGCCGAGCGTTCAAGACGCCGTCTCGGCCGTCGTGCCCGGGCCGAAGATCTTCCTCACGAGCGACAAACCGATTTACCAACCCGGGCAGACGCTGAACCTTCGCTCGCTGACGCTGACGTCTCCCGACAACAAGCCCCTGGCGTCGGCGCCGGTGCTCTTCGAGGTCGAGGACGGCAAGGGGAACAAGGTCTACAAGGAGTCGATCGCCACCGACCCTTATGGCGTCGCCGCTACGACGTTCACGCTCGGGACGCTGGTCAACACCGGCACGTTCACCCTGCGCGCGACGAGCGGGTCGACGAAGACCGAAAAGACCGTCGCGGTCTCGACGTACGCGCTCCCGAAGTTCGATGTCGCCGTGGCCACCGACAAGGGCTGGTACCGCGCCGGCGACGCGCTCGTCGGGACCATCGACGCGCGCTACTTCTTCGGCAAGAACGTCGCCGGGGGCGACGTCATCGTCCAGGCGTCGACGCTCGACGTCGGCCAGACCCCGTTCCAGCAGGTGATGGGGACGCTCGACGGCGCGGGGCACTTCCAGTTCACGGTCAACGTGCCGAAGGGGCTCGTGGGGACGCCTCTCGGGCAGGGCAACGCGTCGATCGCGCTCCACGTCACGGTCACGGACACTGCGGGGCAGGCGGTCACCAAGGACAGCCTGGTCACCGTGTCGCCCAACGGATTGAACGTCGCCCTCGTGCCCGAGGGGACGGACCTCGTGCCCGGACTCGACAACGAGCTCGATCTCTTCGTGACGGATCCGCTCGGGGCGCCCGTCTCGGGGGCCTCGGCCGTCGTCACCGCCCCCGATGGCCAGACGTTCCAGTCGACCACCGACACGTTCGGGCAGTCGAAGGTGGTCTGGAGCGTGCCCGTCGGGTTCTCGAGCAGCACGTCGTTCCAGGTCCAGGTGACGCCGGCGGGCGGCGCCGCGACCGTTTCCAGCTCGTTCTTCTTCGCCACGCAGTTCGGCAGCGAGCACCTCATCGTGCGCACGAACGCGTCGGTCTATCGCTTCGGCGACACCGTGACCGTCGACGTCGCGACGGGCAACGCCGCGCAGTCTGGCGAGCACGTGTACGTCGACTGGCTCAACTCCGGCCAGGCCATTGCGATGCGCACCCTGACCGCCGCTGGCGGCCACGCGACCTTCTCGATGAACGTCGACCCCTCGCTCGTCGGCAGCAACCGCGTCGAGGCTTACGTCGTCGACCCATCGGGCAACATCGTCCGCGCCGGGCGCACCGTCTTCGTCACGACCGACAGCTCGCTGGTCGTGTCGATGACCCAGGACCAGCCGACCTACACTCCGGGCAGCACCGCCAAGCTGACGTTCTCGGTCCAGGATCCGCAAGGCAAGCCGGCCGTCGCCGCCCTCGGCGTCGAGATCGTCGATCAGTCAGTCTTCGCGCTCGTCGACGCGCACCCGGGCCTGCTCCGTAGCTTCTTCGAGCTCGAGTCGACTTATGCGACGCCGACCTACGCGATCGCGGCGCCCCCGGTCGACTTCAACCAGCTCCTCTTCGGCAGCGATTCCGATCCCGCGACGACCGCGGCGCACCAGACCCTCACCAAGGCCGCCTTCGCCGCCCTCGGCGACGCGTCGATCACCGGGATCGCCGACGGGAGCTGGGCGAACGTCGTGACCCAAGAAAAGACCCTCTTGCAGCCCGCTTACGCGGCGGCAACGACGTCGATCGGCAGCACCATGCACACGGTGGCGCGCAGCATCCTGACCGAGCTCATGGCCCAGGGCTGCGATCTCTCGAGCTTTTCATGTGACGGTCAGGCCTCCATCAGCGACGCGCTCGCGTCGCGGCTCGCCGCGGGGTTCTCGGCGTGGGACTACTGGGGTAACCCGTTCGTCGTTCAATCCGCGGGCTGGTTCGCGATGAGCGTGACGACGCGCGGGCCCGACGAGCTCACCGGCACGGCCGACGATCAGGTCCTCGCGATCGACCTCAGCGATCTCTCGAGCTCGGGCGCTCACAATGGGTTCGGCGGGGCCGACGGCGGAGCCGCCTTTGGCGGGCCGTTGCAGGGCGGGGTCGCAGCGGGCGGATTCTCCAGTTCCGGCGGCGGTTCGAGCGGGGCGGCCACCAACCAGAACGGGTCGGGGTCGGGCACGTCGAGCGATCTCTCGGCGCCCCGCGTGCGCCAGGACTTCCCGGAGACGCTCTACGTGAACCCCTCGATCATCACCGGGCCCGACGGCGTCGCGACCGTCAACGTGCCGCTCGCCGACAACATCACCGAGTGGCGCGTCTCGACGATGGCCAGCTCGGCGGACGGGAAGCTCGGGGGCGGCGAGAGCGGCTTCAAGGTCTTTCAAGAGTTCTTCGCGGACGTCAATTTCCCCGCGACGCTGACGCGCGGCGACCAGGTCAGCTTCCCGATTGCCGTTTACAACTACAGCGTAGCCCCCCAGACGGTCGTGCTCACCCTCGGCGCCGACGACTGGTACACGCCCACCGGAACCACCACGCTGACCGTCGCGGTGCAGCCGCAGCAGGTGACCGGCGTCTCGTTCCCGGTGACGGTCGACAAGGTCGGCCTCCACTCGCTGACGGTCAAGGCGGTCGGTACGACGGCGTCCGACGCCGTCGCCCGAACGGTGCAGGTGCTCCCCGACGGCAAGCTCTTCACGGACACGTCATCGGGCGTGTTGGCGGCCGGATCCGCGGCCGACCACTCGTTCCAGTTCCCGGCGCAAGCGGTGGCTGGATCGAACCAACTCTTCGTAGAAGCGTATCCCGCGTTCCTGGCGCAAGCCGTCAACGGGATGGAGAGCCTGCTGCGCCAGCCGAGCGGGTGCTTCGAGCAGACCACGTCGACGACGTGGCCCAACGTGCTCGTTCTCGCGTACCTGACGCAGACCAACAAGCTGACGCCCGACATCCAGATCAAAGCAGAGTCGCTCATCTCGACGGGCTATCAGCGGCTCTTGACGTTCGAGCACCCGGGTGGAGGCTTCTCCTGGTTCGGGACACAAGATCCGGCGCCCTACCTCTCGGTGACGGCCTTCGGCCTGATGGAGTTCGGCGACATGGCCAAGGTCGCCACCGTCGACGACGCGATGGTCTCGCGCACCCGCGCCTGGCTGCTGGCGCAGCAGAAGGCCGACGGATCGTGGCTCGGCGACATGACCGAGGACTTCAGCTTCAACACCAGCACGGTCCGCAACACCGCGTTCGTTCTATGGGCGCTGGGCAGCGTGGGCTACACGGGACCCGAAGTCGGCAAGGCCGCCACGTACCTTCGCGCGCACGCGTCGGACACTGGGAACGACGCGTACACTCTGGCGCTGATGGCCAACGCGCTCGAGCTGTCGGCCCCGAACGACCCGGTGGTCGACACGGTGTTCACCGAGCTCGACGCGCTGAAGCAGGTATCCGGGGACCAGATCCACTGGGATACGGGCGGTACGCAGACGAACTTCTACCAGGCGGGAACGGACAGCAGCGTCTCGGCGACGGCGCTGGCGACCCACGCGCTCCTCTTGCGAGGAGGAACCTCCTCGGTCGACGGGGCCCTCAAGTTCATCGCGGCGCAGAAGGACGCGGACGGCAACTTCGGTTCGACGCAGGCGACGATCTGGGCGCTTCAGGCCCTCCTGCTCGCGGCGAGCAAGACGACCGACGGGGGCGTCGGCGTGCTGACGATCTCCGTCGACGGCACGGTCGCGCGCACCCTGAACCTCACGGCGGACCAGTCCGACGTGATGACGACCATCGACCTCTCGAGTCAGGCGTCGTTCGGTGCCCACGACGTGAGCGCGAGCTTCGCCGGGACCGGCAAAGTGAGCTTCAACGCCGTCGGGAAATACAACCTCCCGTGGAGCCTCGTTCCCACTCCGCCGGCAGGTCCGCTCGCGATCACGGTCTCGTACGACAAGACGAGCCTCTACGTGAACGAGACGGTGAAGGAGACCGTGACCGTCCACAACAACTCCGGATCCACCCAGAACATGATCCTCGCGACCCTGGGAGTCCCTCCCGGTTTCAACGTGGCCACGGCCGATCTCGACGCGCTCGTTCAGGCGCATACGCTCTCGAAGTACGAGCTCACGGGTAAACAGGTAATTCTCTATATCTCGCAGATCGCGCCCTCGGCCGACGTGTCGATCCCGTATGGCCTCGTCGCCACGATGCCCATCACGGCGAGCGACGGCGCTGCGGACGCCCACCTCTACTATCAGCCGACCGTGGGTGCCCAGGCCCCCGCGCAGACGCTCGTGGTCCTCGCGCAATAGTCGAGGTCCGTGCACACGCCAGGCCCGGTCTGTACCTGCGCGAACGACTACCCCCGCCCGCGGGCCGCGAGAACTTCGGCCAGCATGCCGTGAAGCTCGGGCTGCGACGCCCGCGACGTCGTGGACAGCACCTCCCGCGCGAGCTGCGTGAACCTCGCGCCGGTGCTCTTCTTGAGCGCGTCGACCGCCACGGCGCGGTCGGCGTGGGAGCCGTGCTCGAGGACGCCGAGGAGCAGCTCCGCCGCGTCGGCGGTGTCCATCTGCGCCATGGCGCCCAGCGCGGCGCCGCGCGCGGCGGGGTTCGACGACTCGCGCACCAGGCGGGCGAGGGGATCGAAGGCGTGCTCGAAGAGGAACGCGCCCACGGCCTCCACCGCTTGCCCCACGACGGTGGGATCGGCGTCGGCGAGGCCGGCGCGCACGACGACGAAGCTCCGCTTGAAGAAGAGCGTCGCGATCGCCTGGAGCACCGCCACCTTCACGCGTCGCTCCGTCTGCAGCGGGGCCTGCGCGAAGAGGTGCTCGAGCGGCGAGAGGACGGCGTAGAGCTGCACCTGCCCGAGCTCGTGCGCCAGGCGGACCCGCAAGGCCTCGGCGTCCGGGCTGCGATCGCCGGCGTGGTCTTCGGCTTCGAGCGCGGTCAAGCGCGCGAGCATCGCGCGCCTTCGCATGAACTCCGGCAGCCGCGTGTCGAGCATGATCTCGCCGCACGCCTCGGCCGCGCTGCCCCCGCGCTCCCACTCGAGCACGTCGAGCCGCCAGACTTCGTTGAACGGCGCCGTCCGGCTCGCGGACGCAGGTACGAACGCCGACGCGGACGAGCCCGCGTCGCGCGCGCGGGCCGGCACGTCGCGCATGTCGAGCGGCTCGTCTCT
>CALFNG010000182.1 GCA_937902985.1 uncultured Myxococcales bacterium | reverse complement strand
GTCGTCGTCGGACGCGACGGCTTCGCGCTCGGCGTCGCGGCCGTCGCGAACGCCCGGTCCACTGCCGCCCGTGCGGCGACGCGGGTGGCCGAGATGTACTCCTCGACGAGCTGCTCGATGCGTTTGCCGAGTTCCAGCGGATTCGTCGTGTTCGTCATGCGCGACGAATTCGCACATTCCGCGTTCCCCCCCTCAACCCCTCCCCTGAACGGATACGTTCGTGTCGACGACGCGCGGCATGCGCTCCCGCTCGCCCGGTCGGCGACCTGCAGACACAGATGGTGAAGCCCGGGCGCGTAGAGGTCGTGTGCACGGGGAGCGTGCGCCGGCCGGATGCTGATCTGCATGACGCGGTTGAAGTAGTGCGCGTGGCGCTCCTCGGCGATGGGCTTGTCACCCTTGAAGAAGCCGAGGGCTCCCATGACCCTGTCGTAGAACGGCTCTGACACCGTCCATTCCGAGACCGACAAAGTAGATGTGATCGAGGCTCGTGATGTCCATGGTAACTGCTTGCCGATGAAGCGCAGCCGTGCCGCGAAGCCAAGGCAGACCGGTTGCCGGTCCCAGTCAGTGGCGCGGGTCCGTCACGCGACCCATGAAGAGGATGCCGCCGCTCTGGATGTCGCGGATGAGAAAGAGGAACGGCTGGTCGATGCGGAGATCCGGCGGGGGTGCGACCACCGCGTTCGCCTGGCTCTCATTCGCGGAGGTCGCAGCAGCCGCGACGGTTCCCTGCTCGTCAACCTCGACCAGTGCCTGCTGCACGACGGTCTTGACGTACAGGTCCATCGCGCCGTCCATTCCCGAGAGGTTCGCAACCTTGGGCACGAACACGTCGGTCATGCCCATCCCTGTCAGCACGGGGACGAGCGCGAGGTGGGTCGTGAACGAGAACTTCGGCAGGTAGAGCTGCACCTGGGTGCCGACGAGCGTGGCCAGCGCGCCGCTCAGCACGGCCGGGGAGAGCGTGGACTCGAACCCCGCGAGGCCCCCGGCTTGGCTCGGCACGAGAAAGTCCATCGCGAGCGCTTCGCCGCGGTACGGCAGCTCGACGACCGTGAGCGAGGTACTGCCGCCGGTACGTATTTTGACCGTGCCGTTCATGGTCGTCGCCGAGACCTTGGTTCCGTCGGAGAGCGTGAATGGTTGCATCCCGGTCTGGCCTGGGTCGAACCCATTCGCCCAAGCACCCTTGAAGTAGATGGCGTTGACGAGGACGAGGCGCGTCGTCGTGTCGACATCGCCCGGCTGCAGGAGCGAGGGGATCTCGCCCTGCGTCTTGCCCGAGACCCATCCGTTGATGCTGGCCACCGCGCTGGCCGCGTTGGTCTCGAAGTCGACCTGCTGCAGCGGCGCGCTGTAGCCGTTCTCCAGGACCGACTCGAAGCTCGGCTTGAACGGGAAGCCCTGCTGGGCCCAGAGGGAGTTCGCGATGAGAAGCTCGTTGCCGTTCGAGGAGGCGCCGCCTTCCATCTTGCACGCGAGCGCGGCGTAGGCGGGCCCCACCGAGGCCCCGTTGCCCGGGAGGTGCAGCACGCTCTCGATCTGCGACTCGGTCTGCCCGGCAGCGCCCACGTCCACCATCGTCATGGTGGCCGAGACGCTATAGGGCGAGACGATGACGTTGCCGCTGCTCCCCGCTGCGGCCACCGCAGGCGGGTAGAACGCAAACGCGAACGCCGAATCGGCCGTCGCAAGGCTCTGGGCGGCCGCCGAGCTCCCCTGCGGGGCGCTGCACGCGGCGGGCGGCGGCTCGACCTTCGCAGTGCAGCCAGCCAAGCTCCAGATCAGCGCCCCGCCGATGGCTGAGCGCAGCGGTCGAGGATGTTCGTTCATGCCCCCCGTCCTCGCAGTCCAGCTTGCCACGAACAGCGCCCCTACGCCGGCCGCCCCACGCCATGCCCGTCCTCGCACTCCACCCAGTACATCCCGACGCCGTTGAAGCAACGCACCCGTGCAGGCTTGCCGCACTTGCAGGTCATGATCGGGAACATCTTCGCTGCCCTTGGCGCCGGGATGTTGTGGTTCTTGGCGTCGAAGATCGCGTGGCCGCAGACGCTGCAGCCCGGGGCATGGGGCATCGTCAGATCGGCGTGACCTTCTCGGCCCTCGGTCCCTTCGGGCCCTGGCCCTCGGTAAACGA
Source organism: uncultured Myxococcales bacterium (assembly GCA_937902985.1). Classification (GTDB taxonomy): domain Bacteria; phylum Myxococcota_A; class Polyangia; order Polyangiales; family Polyangiaceae; genus Palsa-1150. Next base: position 1,471 of record CALFNG010000182.1, on the reverse strand, counting down.
CACGCGCTGGCCCTCCCGGAGATCCTCGAACCGGGCGCCATCGAGGCCGGTCCTGTGGAAGAAGAGATCCTTTCCGCCCCCGCTGATCTCGATGAACCCGAAACCCCCGTCGTTCAGCCGCTTGATGACGCCTTCAGCCATTCAATCCGTCCCTGAAGAGACAGCGCCTCTTCGTCTGCGAGCATAGCCCGGGCGGGCCCTCGATGAAGGCTCGCGTCTACTTTCACTACGTCTCCGGCCACCGCGCCCGCAGCACCTTGAAGCCGCCCCACCGGTTGTGCGGAGGGAACGGCACGCCGAAGATGTCGCCGAGCTCCCGGTAGAAGTCGGGCACGCGGCTCTGCGGGTGGACGACGTCCCGCAGCCCCCGCAGACGTTCGGCCAGAAGCCGCAGCGCGACACTCTTGCCCGTGCCCGGCTCGCCGGTGACCATCACAAAGCCGCCGTCGCCGACGGTCGGCGCCCCGAGCACGGGAAGAAACGGTCCCCGGCCTGCCGCATTCTCCTGCCCCCCAGAGCGGGCACGGTTTGGGCACGGTTTACCCGTCCCGAACGGGCTCCAACGAGCTTTTCGGGCCCTCTCAAGGCCTCTTTTTGCCCGAAGATGGGCGATCCCGCGAAATTGACACGGTAGGGGTCGCTGGTTCGACACCAGTCGCGCCTACAAAGAAAACAAGCAGTTAGTGGGGCGGATCGATGGGGATGCGGGCTCTTTGGGGGATCTTGCCCAACCAGATGCCCAACCTGTTCAGGTCATCCCGCGGCCTTCCGAGAGCGGGCCGTGTTGATGCTCACCACCTTCTCGACAGCGTCCCTCTTCTCGTTCACGCCTGCCGTCGAGTAGTGCACCTCCATGGCGTCCGTGGCGTGACCGGTCACGGCCCTCCGCACGACAGCCTCGATGCCTGCCAACCTGGCCACGTCCTTCCACGTTCGTCGCGTCGCCTTCGGAGTCAGCTTCGGCAGGCCTCGGCGACGGGGAAGACCCGTCCGCGAGCGAGGTTTGCAAGCGACACGATGTCGCTTGCAGCTACGAACTCCGTCGGATGGAGCTACGCTGGTGCTCTGCAGGCTTGGCCCCAGGCCCCGATGACCCGGAACTTTCGCCTGTTCGCGCTCACCGTCGCAGCCGGCCTGACGGAGGGGGTATCGGGTTGCGGAGGAAGCCGCGTCGGAAGCGGCGCTTCCTCCGATAACTCCAGCGTGTGTCCCGCGGGCGACCCTGGGCCGGTGGGCGTCCTTGCGACGGGACAGCCAACGCCTTCTGGCCTCGCAGTGGATTGCGCCAACGTCTATTGGATCAACGTGGGGACTCTGCCCGCCACCACGGGCCAAAAGCCGACCGGTCCTTATACCGGTGGGCAAGTGATGAAATGCGCGATTGCGGGCTGCGACAACAATCCGACAGTCCTCGCGTCCGGGCGGGCCGGGATCGATGTCGGAGCGGTGGAATGAGGCGTAGCCGGGGGAA
>CALFNG010000181.1 GCA_937902985.1 uncultured Myxococcales bacterium | reverse complement strand
TTCTCGGCCGACACCTCGATGCACCGATTTCTCCGGATCTAGGCGGCCGTTAACAGTTCGGGCTACGCGGGGCACCGAGCCAGACGACCACGAACGCCAGCATCCCTCACTGATCCCAGGAGAAGTCGCGGGTCCAGGCTCAGCGCGCGCTCAAGCCCCGTCGCACCCAAGGCGGCGAGGAGACCGAAGAGGCACATCGGACACTTCGGCATCAGTGCGGCGAGCAGGACGGGAGTGATAGCGCGCCACGCGCTCGATCGGGCCGCTGCTTTGGGCCGCGAACAGGCGCAGTGCCCCGACACGAGGGCGGCCTTCCTCACGCGGGCTTGCCGTGGTGGTGTCCACCTTCAGGTTTTGGGGCCGTCCCGTATTCGTCGTGCTTGCGCGGCCAGCCCTTCCCCATCCATGCGCCTTCGTCACGCCCCTTCGGCGCCCTGTCGAGCAGCTGCCAGACGAGGTGCAGGCCGTCCGTACCGCGGTCGTAGGTCGTGTAGGTGTGGTAGACGACGCCGTCCTCCAACGCGAAGGCGCTCAAGGCCATCAGCTCTTCGTCCTTGATGACGTTGAGCGCAGCCCTCTTCGGCGTGCCGAAGTTGAACCCCGTGCCGTTCGCGCGGTCCTTCTCGTTGAATGCGCTGAAGTCGCGGTTGAAGTCGCTTCCCTGCGAAGAGACCCATGGAAACCTCCAGCCCATGCGCCGCTTGTAGGCATTCACCGTCTCGAGTGGCGCGCGCGACGCGGAGAGAAACGTCACGTCGTGATGTTCGAGGTGGATGGTCGCGCCGTCAAAGCCGTCCGCAAAGAACGTGCAGCCCGGGCATCCATCCGGGGTGTTTGGGCCGAGCATGAAATGGTAGACGAGCAGCTGCGAGCGTCCGCCGAAGAGGTCCGACAACGTCTTAGTGCCTTCGTTGGTCTCGAACTCGTACACCTTCTCGATGGCCACCCAGGGGAGCGCGCGTCGCTGGCGAGCGAGCTCGTCGCTCTGTCGGGTCAGCTCCTTCTCTCGTTCCAAGAGCTCCTTGCGAGCGCTGACCCATTCTTCGCGCGTTCCGGTCGCGTGCTTCGTCATCGGCGCCTCCTTCGACCGGACGTGTAGCGAGACGGCTCGGCGTTACACGAACATTGCGGGGGGCCTACCGGCGTGTCAGCCTCGGCCAATGATGGCCGCCGAGGGGATCGCAGATGCCGAACTCGTCCGGCGAATCGGGACAGGCACCAGCGACAAGGAGGCCGAGGCTGAACTGTGTCGACGCTTCGGCCGACGGATCCGCCTCTACGGCCTGCGTCACCTCCGAAGCGACGCCATGGCGGAGGATCTCGTTCAGCAGGTGCTCGTGCTGGCGATCGAGAGCCTTCGCCATCACCGCGTACGCGAACCCGAGCGGCTCGCCTCTTTCATCCTCGGTTCCTGTCGGATGGTCGCGCGCGACGCGCGCCGAGGCGAGGCTCGCCGCGACCGGCTGCTCGAGCAGTACGGGATCCGGACCGAGGTCGCGCCCGAGCCTAAAGCCGAGCTGGATCTAGAGCGGCTTCGCGGTTGCGTGGAGAAACTCCCGCCTCGCGAACGAACTGTCATCATCCTCACCTTCTACGGTGAGCGCAGCGGCGACGAGATTGCGGCCGACCTCTCGATGACGCTCGGGAACGTGCGAGTGGTGCGGCACCGCGCGGTCGGCCATCTGCAGGAGTGCATCGGCGTGCAGGACGTAGGGACATCGTGAGGCACCTCGATTGCTCCGCGCCGCTTTCGATGGCGACCCTCGTCGACTATTGGGCCGGCGACGCCCCCACAGCCGATGCGGAGGGTGTCGAGGAGCACGCGTTCGCGTGCGAGTCGTGCTCGCGACGGCTCGCGGCGATCGCAAACCTCGCGCGGGGAGTTGCGCGAGTGGCCGCGATTCGCGGTGGGATCGGGATGGTCGTCACGCAAGCGCTCCTCGATCGCCTTGCGGCCGACGGTTTGAGGATGCGTCACTACCGCGTCCACCCGGGCGAGACGGTCCAGTGCACGGTAGGGCCGGACGACGATCTGAGCGTCACGTACCTCTCAGCGGACCTTCGCGACGTGCAACGCGTCGATGTCGTCCTCCACGCGCACGGAAAGGAATGGGCACGGATGGACGACGCGCCGATCGACCGCGCGACGGGACAGGTGATCTACACGGTCGGGGGAGACCTCGCCCGCACGTTCCCCGCGATAACGGTCCGCGTCGAGCTCCTCGCCCCGGAGCGGGAGGGCAACGCGCGAGTACTCGGCGAATACACTTTCGAGCACACGCCGTTCGCGGGCTGAAGTCGACGGGAGGCCGGGCCGCCTGCCGAACGCCTCCTCGGACAATAAGTAGCGTGTAACGCCGAGCCGCGTCGCGACACGTCCGTCGAAGGAAGAAGGTGAGAACCATGGGTTCCGTTGAACTGCCGAAGAGGCCGCTGAGCGAGCTCATGGCCGCCCGCGTCGAGCACGGCCACCTGCCCGGACTCGTCACGGTAGTCGCCACGAGAGGCGACGTTCGCATCGACGCGGTCGGCGACAAGGCTGTCGGCGCGCTCGGCCAGATGACGCGTGACACGATCTTCCGCGTTGCGTCGTTGACCAAGCCAATCGTCGCGGCCGCGGCGATGGCGCTCGTCGAGGAAGGGAAGTTGACACTCGATGAGCCGGTCGATCGGCTTCTGCCCGAGCTTGCTGATCGAAGAGTACTCCGCAGGCTCGACGGCCCTATCGAGGAGACCGAGCCGGCTGGTCGGCCGGTCACGGTGCGCGACCTCCTGACATGCCGGATGGGGTTTGGCATCATCTGGGGACCGCCGGATACTCATCCGATCCAGAGGGCCGCGCAGGAGCTGCACCTCGGTGCATTTGGGCCTCCCCATCCGCAGGAGCCGCCGCCGCCCGACGAATGGATGCGGCGCTTCTCAACGCTTCCGCTGATGTACCAGCCCGGCGAGCGATGGACGTACAACACGGCCTTCGAAGTATTGGGGGTGCTCGTCGCTCGTGCCTCCGGACAGCCTCTGGGGGCGATGCTCGAAGAGCGGATCCTCGGGCCGCTGGGAATGAAGGACACCGGCTTCAGTGTGCCGCCTGGAAATCTCGCTCGGCTCGCCACGAGTTACTCGGCCAGCCCGGCAACCAAGACCCTCGAGCCGTACGACGGCGTACAGGACAGCGCTTGGAGTAAGCCACCGGCGTTTCCCTCCGCCGCTGGCGGGCTCGTCTCCACCGCGCACGACTTGCTCGCTTTCGGGCGGATGATGCTCGCTCGCGGCGAGTACGGCGGCGCGCGCATCCTGTCGGCTGCGTCGGTACAAGAAATGACGAGGGACCAGCTCACCGACGAACAGAAAGCCGCTTCGCCCATCTCGGCCCGCCCGACTTATTGGCAGAACCACGGTTGGGGGCTCGGACTGGCGGTCACCACAGGAGGCGGGTCCGAAACACGTACAGGAGCGTTCGGCTGGGAGGGCGGCCTCGGGACTTCATGGGCCTCCGATCCGCGAAGCCAGTTGGTCGCGATCTTGTTGACGCAATACGGAGCCTCGCCGGCTTTTGCGGACCTGTACCCGGACTTCTGGAGAGCTGCCTACGCCGTCGCGGAGTGAACCTCACGCGCAGAAAGGACCACACCAATGTCCGCAACTTCGAAGAGCCATCCGAACGAGCCCGGCGCTGTTCTTTGGCACATCACTATGTCTCTGGACGGCTTCATCACGGCCCCCGACGACACGATGGACTTTGCCTTCCTAGTCGGAACCGCAAGCCCGCTCGCGGAAGAAGTCATGCGGACCACCGGCGCCATCCTCGCGGGCCGGCGTTGGCACGACGTCGCACAGGAGAGATACAGCGGCCGCAAGGGCATCTACGGCGGACGCTGGAGGGGACCTGTGTTCGTCCTCACGCACCGGCCGCAAGACCCATCGGCCGATCCAGCCATCATGTTCCTCTCCGACGGCATCGAGCACGCAGTCGCGACCGCTCGCGCCGCGGCGGAAGGTAAGAACCTGGAGATCTTTGGCGCGAACGTGGCCAAGCAGTGCCTTCAGGCTGGTCTGATCGATGAGATTGCGGTGCACGTCGTTCCGGTGCTCCTCGGCGACGGAGTTCGTCTCTATGGGGGTTCGGGTGGCGCAGAAGTCAGGCTCCAGCGAACGACCCTCGCAGAGTCGGGCCAGCTCACGGACCTCCGCTTCCGTGTCCTTCGATCATGAGCGCCAGCACCTTCATCCCGTAGTGTCCCAGAAATCGAGCGCGCGCAATCGCGGCCGATCGGGCGCGAGTCTCGCTCGGGGGGCCGCGCAGTCCTCGAGCGAGCGTGATCTCGGTAGCGCGTCTCCCAGCGATCGGGCTGGGCTATCGTCCGCCGACCGTGACATCCGCCGCCCCGCTTCAGTTCCTCATCCTGCTGGTCGCCAGCTGGATCGGTCGCCGGCAAGGCGAAGCGATCGAGTACTTGCGCGCCGAGAACCGCGTGCTGCGCGCGCGGTTGGGGCCCAAGCGTCTTCGCTTCGCCGATGCCGAGCGTCGGTTGCTGGCCGAGAAGGGAAAGCCGCTCGGCCGAAAGCTTCTGGCCGAGATGG
>CALFNG010000180.1 GCA_937902985.1 uncultured Myxococcales bacterium | reverse complement strand
GGATGCCGGCGCGCAACCTTTTCAAGCCGGAGACACGGTCACGCTTCACCAGCTGCGTCAGTACCGCCCGCTCTTCGACCGTGAGATTCACCAGGTAGAGCTTCTTCATGGCCAAAATGGAGACCACGCCTGTGCGCCCATGGAAAGCAAAACCCATCGCCTCAATGGATTCGAGGTACTAGAGCGATCGCGCCTTGCCGCGCTGACCACGATGGAAGGCCTCGGGCCGGATCGCGTTCCACACGGCAGGCGACGGCGCAGCGTAAGGCAGGCGAAAGAAACCGACGACGCGCTCCCGGGTCGGTGACAGGTACTGCAGTGAGCCTCGTCGCGCGCCGGGTTCGAAGCGAAGCACGACGTGGTCGTCGTCGGGGTGCGCCGGGTCGTACACGCGGAGGTCCACGGTCGCGTCCGCGATCGCGTACCCGTAGGCGAGCACGATATGGTTTTCGCCGAGGTCGGCGACGTTCCACGACGTGACGCGGACCAGACCGAGCGGGCACAGCGAGCCGGCGTCGAGCTCCGCCCGCACCCGCGACCACTCTCGACCGGCGCGCGCCCACGCGGGGTTCATTCCCGCGAGGAACTTGAGCAGCGTGGCCGGAACGAGCGTGCTGTCCCACTGGCGACGTAAGAGATAGTCGAACCAGGGTCCGTCCCTCGGCGGCGCCGTGAGCTGCGGAGGCGTCGCGCCACGCGCGAAGAGATCCAGCGCGGCGAACGTCATCCCGCCGCAAAGGCCGACGCCGCGGTCGTGCAACGTCCACCCCAGCTTGCGAACGAGCGGCACGTCGACGCCGGCGAAGCGCGTCCCGAAATGAAACCCGTGCGCGCTCGGAAGAAACCCCTGGCCGGCCGTCATCTCGACCTCCGGAGCGGAACGCTAGATGGGCGAGACCCATCGTGCAACGCGGCCGCCGGCGCATGAATAGCCCTTCATGTTCAAGCGATTTTCTCGCGTCGACCTTTCGCGGTCATAGAGCTACAGTCTGGTCATGGCGCACGAAGACAGGCCAGAAGCGACCGCGACGCGCCCATCCGACCGGGCGGCCGGAGCGCCGGCGAAGGGTCGGCGCCCCGTGCGTAGCGACCCACCGTCCGGCCTGCTGTCCCGCGCTCTACGCGCGATCTTCGGTGGACATCCCCCGATCGACGAGTCCGACGAAAACAACTATCCGTTGTTCTGAGGCACGCCATGCTGCATCGCTATTCCGGGGACCGCTTCCGCGAGCACTTCGGCACATCCGCCGACGGAAATACCACACGAAGGTATGGCCTCGACACGTCCGGCGCCGTATCGTATCGATTCGACGCGCTCGGATTCCGCAGGGGGGAATCCGCGGCATCCCCCTCCGGCATCTACGCCTGCGGCTGCAGCTACACCTTCGGAGAGGGGTTGAACTTCGAGGCCTCGTGGCCGCACCTGTTCTCGTCCCAATACGGCCGCCATGGGCACGGCGGCCCGGGGGTGACCAACTTCTCTCAGGGCGGCGCCTCGAATGCCTACATTGCGCGGACGCTGATTACGCAGAGCACCGCGGTACCGCCCGCGGTCGTCATCGTGCTCTTCTCGCATATCGGCCGGACCGAGTACTACGTCTCGCGCGAAGAGCGCGAGCGCGTCCGCGTTCCGGCCTGGTCGCCCGTCCGGCCCGAGAACCTCGGGACCGTCGCCGTGGTGCCGAAGTATTCGGCCAACTGGTTCAAGCGGCGGTTCATCACCGCGCGTCTCCCGGCGGGCTTTCGCAATCTGGGTTCGCGCGTCCTCTCCTGGACACGCCACTATTACCTGCGGACGTATACGGATCTCCGCGCCGTCGCCGAATCCCTCACCAACATGCTCGCCCTCCAGTACTTCTGCGAAAGTCGCGGGATCGAATTCCTCGTGAGCTGGGTCGATCATGCCTGCCTCGAAGAGACATGGGTTCGCGAGCACCCCGCCGTGGCCCCGATGGTCAAGCTCTTGAACGCTGAACGCTTCGTCGACTTCTCGCTCCTTGACGACGGCGTCCTGGTGGATCGGGCGGCGGACGGGTGGCACCCCGGTCCGGAGTCCAACGCGATCTTCGCCCGTCGCATGTGGGAGCGGTTCGAGCGGCTTGCATCGAAGAAGCCACGCGCTTCCGTCGCCGCGAGCGCGTGATGGGGGCGGCGTCCTGCGCGTCGCGCGCCGCGATCGTGGCCATGGGCCTGTCGGCACTCTCGTCGAGCGCGTGCTGCACCGTCCGGATCACGCCGGACTCGTTCGTCTTGCACCGCGCCGACGCGCTTCCGGTCATGTCCGACGCCGAGTCGCGAACGAACGTCGAGCTTACCGTGGCGCCGGGCGTCGTCCTTCGCGGTTGGCACCTACACGCGCCCGGCAACCGGCGCCTCGTCCTCTTCTTCCACGGCAACGGCGCCGGCGTCCTCTCGTCGGCCTGGGCGCTCAACTGGTTCGGCACCGAGTTCGGCGCCGACGTGATCGCCTTCGACGCGCGTGGCTTCGGGTTCTCGGATGGGCCGGCCGACATCGACGCGATGATCGACGATTCGCTCCGGATCTACGATTACGCGACCAGCCAGGGCGGATTCGACGAGCCGCCGATCGTCATCGGGCAATCGATGGGATCGGCGTCGGCCATTCACCTCGGCGCGAACCGACCGACGACGGGCATGCTGCTCTTGGCACCCTTCGGCTCTTACCGCGACATGGTCGCGGCGATCGATCGGGCCGCGCCCTGGTACGTGCGCGTCGAAGCCGACGAGACGCTCACCGGCCTGCGCAACTCGCCGCTCCTAGACCTCTCGCGGACCCGGGCCGCCACGCTCATCATCGGGGCCGCCGAGGACAGGCTCGCCACCCCGCACGTGGTCGCGCAGGTGCACGACTCGTGCGCCGCCCCGATTCGCCGGACCTGCACGGTCCGCGGCGGTCACGAAGACGTGACGGCGGCCAATCCCCGCGTGCGGGCGTGTATCGACGACTTTCTAAAGGACCTTCCCTCGGGAATCGCCGCGGCGCGGCAGGACGGATAGGGCACCGTGGCGCGCTACACTCGAGGGGAGCCCGCCGATGGTGAGATCTCGCTCGGGACGCCGGTCGCCGCCCGCGAAATTCGCGCACAGCGAATATGCGCGCATTTCTGCCCTCCGCTGGTGCCTGTTCGTTGCCGTCGCGCTCGCCTTGCATCTGACGCTGTACAGCGCGCTGGGCACACCGAGCCCTCCCTCTCCGGAGAGCGAGCGCGTGCCCAAGGGGGAGACCCCGATCACCGTGCTCACGGCTGAGCCCGGGCAGCCGCCGCAGCCGGTCCCTCCGCCGAACGACCTCCCGCCCGGCACGCCCCTCCCGGCCGTGCCGCGCGCCGCGACGAACGCGCCAGCTTCACGGGGCCGAGGGATCGGGGACGCAACGGCCAAGCTCGAGACCTCGCAGTCGGAGACGGACCGGTCGACCGGCGAGTCGCCCGCCGCAAGCGGCGAGCGGGAGTGGTCGTTCCCCGTCGCCCAGTCGGGCGACGTCACGTCCCGGGAGTTCATCGCCCGCGCCCTGCCCGGCCCCTCGGCCGGTCCGGGCGAAAGTGGCGGGAGCCGGACCGGGGGGGTCACCGAAGCGCTCGACGCTCACGACACGGCCATCGGCCTAACCCGCGCAGGCCCCATCTTGACCGCCCTCGAGAACGGCGTCGGGGGCTCGGCGGCGCCCTTCGAGGGGGTCGCCACCTTCGACGTCGGCGTCGACACGGACGGCAACGTCTACGCGACGCTGCTCGACTCCAACGGGGACGCCGAGGGTTGGAGCCAGGTGGCGAGCGCGGCGCGCGCCGCGATAGCTCCGAAGTCCGTACGCATTCCGCCGAACGCGCGCGGATGGCACGCGACCGTGAAGGTCGAGGCGAAGATCCAGTACCCGAACGCCCTCGATCCGAAGAAGATGGGGACCAAGGTCCAGGCATCGCCCACCGCCGTGACGCTCACGTCGATCGGCAAGGTGTGCAGCGTCCGGATCACGCTCGGGCTGACCCTCGTGCCCATCGTCGGCGGGTGCGACCCGTCGAACATCGGGGCGCACACGCTTCGCGTCGTTCACGGGAGCATCGTGAGCGAGGGGCGCTTCTGACGGCGCGCGCGGATGTATAGGTGATTCGCCGGATGCGCGCGTGCGCTGATGCGCGCTGCGTGCATCGCGCTGGACTCGCGCGCGAGCCACCCCGTGGTGTCCGCAAAGCCATCGTCGCCGATTGTCGCATGATTCGCCGGGCAATCGGAGGCTTGAAGCTGCGGCGGGGGGCGGGGCAGTATGGGCCCGACTTGAT
>CALFNG010000179.1 GCA_937902985.1 uncultured Myxococcales bacterium | reverse complement strand
CACCGAGATCTACACTCTTTCCCTACACGACGCTCTTCCGATCTGGACGCGACTCAATTGGGCCGTGTGTGACAAGGAGGTGACCCACCTCGTGCAGGCGCTCAAGCACGTACGCTGGGCGCTGGCCCATCTGGGCGCCGATGACGTGCGCCGCCCGATCGCCTCGCAACTGGCTGCGGAGCTCGAGAGGCGTCTCCCACGGCTGACCGTTCGTCTCGCGCAGCCCGCGGGCCTCGATGCGAAGGTCTATCTGGACGGTGAGCCGCTGCCGATGCAGGGCGCAGAGCAGACGCGCGCGGTTGACCCCGGCGCACACGTCATTCTCGTGGAAGAGCCGGCGCATGACACCACGAACGTAGTCGTCAGCGTCGAGGAGGGGGAGAACGCGGTGCGCACCGTATCTGCGGGGACGGGGCAACGCGACGACGACGCGAGGCCGCGTTCGCTTCCCCCACCGACGCGGCGGTCGGCGGCTCGGCCGGTGGGTTACGTTCTCGGGGCCAGCGCCTTGGCGAACTTCGCGGCCGCGGCCGTTCTGGGAGGGCTCGGGCTGGCCGAGCACGGTGTGGTGGAACAGCATTGTCCTGCGAAACAGTGCGATCAAGTCGGGTTCGACGCGGGACAGCGAGCTCGCGGGTTCGTGAACGCAGGGACGCTCACGTTCACGTTGGGCGTCGCCGGCGCCATCGGGGCGGCCGTCGTGCTGTGGCCCCACAAGGCGACGACCACGGCGTCGATCGTGCCGCTTTCCGGAGGTGCAGGGTTTGCGCTCGGGAGCGCCTTCTAGCGCGGGCCCGGTCTCGATCGCGCCGGATGCGTGCAGAACGAGACCTCGTGCTACGCAGCCCTCTTTGGAGTGAAGGAGCCGACGGGATTCCAGGCAAGCTAAAAGCAAACGGCGGTGATCTGGCATCCCCCGGTCAGAGACGTCGGCGCTGCGAACGCGATGATGTCGCATCCGAACTGGTAAGAGCGGCCGCCCGTCACCGCGACGACTTGAGAGGTAGCGCAAGACGCGCATGCGGAGCCGCTGCCGGGAGTCGGCAAGAAGCAGGCGCCCGCTTGCATGTCGACGTTGCCGCTACCGTTGTTGGACACGACACCGACGCCGGAGTTCATTGTTGGGGCCGCGACCGGCGAGCCGTCGGAGGAGCAATAGCTGCCTGACACCGTGACCATGCAGTTGCTTGCGGACGAGGGCACCGCAAGCGTCAGCGGAAGCAGGTAGGTCCGGTAGGCGCCGTTCTGGACGGACGCGCTCAGCGGGACCGGCGACGCATTGGCCGACCCCATAACCCCCGGCGGCTCGGCTGGCCCCGGTGGCCCTTGCAGCCCGCCCTCCCCGGCGGGTCCTTGCGGGCCCGGGGGTCCGCTCGGTCCAGGAGATCCCTGGATTCCCTGCGGCCCCTGAGCTCCCGCGACGGGCCCGACCCACGTTCCCGTGGAGTCGACAACCTTGGTGCCGTTGACAGTGATCGAGCTGGGCGTGATGTCGCCCACGGCGTTCTCCGCTACGAGAGCATAGGGGACGCTGAGCACTGGCTGGCGTGGCGACAGCTCTGCGTCGTCATTGACCTGGATGCCGAGATAGAGCCGCCCGGCCGCATCCGCCGCCTTGGCGAAGGTGCCAGACGGAATCGGGGTGATCGCGCCAAGGGACGCCGAAAAGAGACCGGAATCGACAGTGATCGTCTGCGTCTCGCTCCACAGCGGTGCGCCCGCAGCAGGCACCGAGTACAGGCTGAACACGAACCGGGTCGGGCCGGTCACGGCATTATTCTTTGAATCGACAAGTCGACCTTGCTCGGTGAGGAAAGGGGGAACCCCGGCGTCCGCTGTCCCCGCGCCAACGATTCCGAGGATGCCCATCGCCACGAGGCCTGTCCGTCCGCGCGAAATCATTGGCTATCTCCCCCGGGTCCGAGCGCTCAAGGCACGGTGGCCACCAGACCACCATAAAGGGTGTACGACGCCGACCTGCCCACGACGTTTCCCCCCGGCGACTCCCCCAGCGCGCCGACAAGCCTGTACTTCGGGCTCGTGCTCACATTCCCGCCGGCGGTCAGATCGAGCCCCGGCTTGCCCGGACGGGTCCTGACCAACTCGAGGCCATCCAAGCCGAGGAGGCCGGTGCACGCGCTCATCGCGGCGATGAGGACGAGCCCGAAGATGCGCTCGCGTGCGCGTCGCGGGCGTCGGACGGCACGTTGCCGAGCAAGCGCCGGCGATTCGAGCCGCTCGGGAGGCGACGGGGGTACTAGGCCGCCCGCGTTGGTGGAGTGCATCGGCCGCGCTGTATACCGCATCGTTGCGAACCTCGGGCAGCTTCGGGGCGTATCTTCGGAAGGTCTCGCCGACCGCCGAATCAATGCAAACCGAGGGCCGCCGCCCGTGAGCTGGTCGTTCATCGGAGGTCGAGAGGATCGATCGCCACGGTCGGTGCCTGGATCGAGTCCGAGTGTGGCACCGGCTCGAGATGGATTCTCGCGCTCGGCTCAGCACGTGGCGTCATGCGCTGGGGAGGCGGGGCGGGCGAAGACGCGACCCGGGGTGCGACAGCGGACGACCGGCCCCGGTCACCGCCGACGACTACGGATCCGTGCTCTCGCTCCGCAGACGGCTCACCCTCCACCGCGACGTGTGTCCGGTCCTCCGCCTTGGCCCCCCGCCTCCCAGTCGACGACGTCGCAACGAGGGCGGCGGAGGACGCGGTGCCGTTCACGACTCGCGCTCGTACCACGAAGATGCAGACCGTCGCGGCGCAGCCAATTGCGGAGATGATTGTGCACGCCGCGCGAAGGCGCGCGATGGAACCACCCGCTCCGCGGGCTGCCCGCGAGTACGCCATCAACGAAGTGCTGGTTTCTTCCGGCTCTCCTCGTACCGACGCCACCACCGGCCCGAACTCGGCGCTCCACTTCTCGCGTTGCCTGGGTCCTGCAAACGGCCATAGGGCTTCGCCGAGCGCGTGGGCGCTTTCGAACCGCGCCTTCGGATCGCGCGCGAGCGCGCGGAGTATCACCGTGTCGAAAGTGGCCGGAATCATCGTGTTCACCTGGCTTGGCGGCACGACGGGCCCGGTCATGATCGCGTGAAGGAGCTCGTACCGGTCGTCGCTCCAGAACGGCGTACCGCCCGTGACGCATTCGTACAGGACGACGCCCAGAGCGTACTGATCGCACTTCGGCGTCACCGGGGACGCGCCTCGGATTTGCTCCGGAGACATGTATGGCACTGTTCCCACGGCACCCTCCGACGACGTGGGCGGCTCGCAATACGATACGGTGGACTTCGATATCCCGAAGTCCACGACGACGGGCTCAACCCCACGGTGGCGCCGCGCGAGCAAGATGTTCGACGGCTTCAAGTCGCGATGGACGATCCCTGCGCGATGCACCGCGCACACTCCCGACACGACCGGCAGCAACAGCTCTGCCGCCTCTTCGACCGACAAGGGACCCGTGCGCGAAAGAAAATCCGCGAGGTCCTCCCCCTCGAGGAGCTCCATGACGAGATACGGCGTATGATGCTCGATGCCTACGTCGAGAACATCCACCACGTGAGGGTGACGAATCGCCGTTGCGACGCGACCCTCTCGCAGTACGCGCTCCACGGACTTTTCGTTCGTAACAAGCGCCGGGTGCGTGACCTTGAGCGCGACACGTTTGTTCAGCTCGACGTGACGCGCCTCGAAAACCTCCGCAGCGCCCCCACCCCCAAGACGCCGCAGCACCTCATAACGCCCGAAACGGGCTAGAGCGGCCCCCTCTACCATCTCGCGGAGGATACGGCATGAGGAGGTGCGGTCAAGGGACGGGCCGACCACGTGCGATGCTGCCCGGTCCCGAACGTGGTACATGGCCCATGATCGCAGGGCCGAAGGCGGGGGGACGCACCCGGGAATGCCTAACGAAACCGATCGCGAAGTGCGCAGTACTCTGCCGCGCGCATGGGCGCCTCCGGAGCCCCACCTGTTCGTGGTCGTGGAGGGGGACCGGCCGACGGCAGGCGGGGTGCGTTGTTCGTTGCGCGAGGTCGAAGAGGTCGTTTTGACAAGGGAGGACGCGCGCCACGCGTATCGGGGCGGCGGGTCGACGTTATTGAACCTCTCTCTCCCGGACCACAAAGTTTCGTCCCGTCATGCGCGGCTGCTCCGCAGCGCGCAAGGCTGGAGGCTCCGCGATTGCGGTTCGACCAACGGGACGTTCGTCAATGGCGTTCCGGTGACCGATCAGCTTCTTTCGGACGGTGACGTCATCGAGGTCGGACGCACGATGCTCCGCATTCGGTTAAGCCTCGCGACCCCGGAAGGGACGCCCCCCATCGCGCAGTCCGAAGCCGGTGAGCTCACCGGCCTTTGCACGTTGCTGCCGGCTCTTGGCGCGGAGCTCGCGCTCGTGCGGCGTGTCGCTTGCTCGAGCGTGCCCGTACTGCTGCTGGGAGAAACGGGCACGGGAAAGGAAGTCGTTGCGCGTGCCATCCACGCGACCTCGGGTCGGCCCGGCGAATTCGTTGCGGTCAATTGCGCCGCGTTGCCCGCGACTCTCGTCGAATCACTCCTATTCGGACACGTAAAGGGCGCATTTTCCGGGGCCGCTCGCGAGGAGGTCGGTTTCGTACGCCGTGCCCACGGCGGCACACTCTTCCTCGACGAGATCGGCGACTTACCTCCTGCGGCGCAGGCCGTACTCCTTCGAGTGCTTCAAGAGAGCGAGGTCGTGGCCGTGGGGTCGACACGCCCGATCTCCGTCGACCTGCGCGTCATCGCCGCTACCCACCAGCCCGTCGAGGTGATGGCGGAGCACGGCGGTTTTCGGCGCGACCTCCTGGCCCGGCTCCAGGGCTTCACGCATCGCCTTTGGGCCTTGGCCGATCGCGGCGAAGACATAGGGTTGCTCGTCGCCGAGCTCCTTCCGCGCTTCGCAGGGGAGCGCGCCCACGAGGTTCGACTCTCCCCGGGCGCGGCCCGGGCGCTCGTCCGTTACCAATGGCCCCTGAACGTGCGCGAGCTCGTGCAGGTCCTGTCTCTCGCGCACACGCTCGCGAACGGCCTTCAGATCGAGGCGTCCCATTTACCTTCTGCCCTGACGACAGTCGCGCATCGAGCACCGACCCCTGGGGAGGCGCCAGACTCCCTTTCCCCAGAGCAAATCGCCGTCCGGCTGGAGCTCATCGCACACCTGGAGCGCTCCGCCGGGAACGTCGCCGCCGTGGCGAGGCAGATGAACAAGGCTCCGATGCAGATCTACCGCTGGATGCACAGGCTCGGGATCGACCCCAGGGCGTTTCGCTGATCGGGTCGCCGCGCCGGTGCAAGGGCCTCTGCGAGCACGGTCGTGATGAGTATCGTCTCATCTCCAGCTTCCAGGCCCCGGCGAGCATACGCACGGGCCTCAGCGCTCGCGCCGGGTTCCGGTAGGGACGGGCCCTTTCGGGCCGCCCCCGGACAGAACCCGGCGAGCGGATTTCCCGCACCGCGCTCCCACCGACGGGTCTACGGGCCAACGAATCTCTGAGAAGGCCAGGGGTGGCCAGCCGATTACGAACCCGGGCAAACGCGTCCAAACCGGGTTTGCCGGCTCGGTCACGGCGCTCCCCGTGCTCCGCGGACTCCACCACGACTACCGCGCGGCGGCGTGAAGACCGCGGAACAACAAAAGGAGCCACGACAGGGCGACGTCGCAGAGAGCCCCGGACGGGGTCTTCCCGGGCCGCGGGGGCGTTTCAAAACCGAGGGTGGCACGTCCGCCTTGCCCGCGCGCTCGCCTACCGCTACCTATTCGCCCAATTCACGGAGAGCAGCACAGCATCGCGTGGGCGGCCCCATAGGTCCCTATCGAGCTATAGGCCGGCGTGCTGACCCCTGCAACGTACTGTCCGCCTGGGCATTGCCCCTTGTAGTAGCCGTAGTCCCAATCGGGCGACTCGTAACCGCCCGAATTGCCGCTGTAGAAGACTTGCGAACTGCACGAATTGTGTCCGAGCGCCTTGAGCGCAGTATAGTTGTAAGTGGACGCCGGGCAGCAGAGGATTCCGTCGAGTTGACCGCTCGTGGTTTGAGACACGCCCTGCGCGTACTCGTTTGCAGCGCACTCCGTCTTGTAGGATCCGACATCCCAGTCCCATCCGCCGTCCGTATCGGCCCGATTGTCTGAAGTACCGACAGCTGTCAAATGGCAATTACTTTGGGTTGCGACGTAACGCGCACCGCCGCACTGGACGGCATGTGACGCAATTGCCTGTGTATACTTGGAAACACCCGTGATCGGTTGACCGGTCCAGCATGTACCTTTGTAACTCCCATAGTTCCACTCCCCGCTGCTCCCCGGGTCAAAGCTCTGATTCCACCATATTCCGCTATTTGGAAAATAACCACCTGGGGATATCCAGCTGAAAAACTGATGCGTTGGATCGTAGACGGTTATATTGTTAAGCCCAGACGATCCCACCACCAGCTGGGACGCGGCGATGCCCGCCGTATAGGTTTGCCAGATTGTATTGCCATTGATATCGGAGATAACGAAGTTACCAGTCCCGTTCATATAAGCCACGTCCCCGGTTGTTGTGTTGGAAGCCCAGACCTGTGCAGGCGGACTCACCGTATTGTCGAGAAGAACCAGATTCCCGCTGTTGTTTAGGTCGAGTGTTTTGGAACTGCTGCTCACGGACTGGGAGGAGCTGTGCGTCGCCAGCGATTGGCCTGGAAGCAACTGCGTGGTACTCGCCGCGCATGTTTGGTTCCCGGAGTTGATTTCGAACTGGAAGGCGCAAGCCCATCCTCCCCCAGGCCCCTCTCCTTGAGACGTATATCCGCCATTGGGGTTCCAAGTACCGCTGGTGAAGTTGCTTCCGGACTGCGGGCTCTGATTGAAGCCGCAATTGAAGCCCGCCTCCTGCAGATTCGGAACCGACCAGGTCACCGTACCCACGCCAGGCACACTTACGGACCCGCCACAGCCCGTAAAGAGCCCACCGTTGGATTGGCACTGGAAACTGATGGTCTGTCCGGGGCCCAGAATGGATGCCGGAGAACCGTTGGCGGTCCACCCCGGAGATGGCAGGCTGACGCCAGCCGTGCTCCATGCGCTCGTTGAACTCAGACTACTCGTCAGGTTTGTATATGTACATTGCGTATCGTTGATGATGTCGATTGAGCCATACATCGTTTCCGCCAGCGCGGGTCGCGCGCTCAATGTGACGGCAGCCGTCACAATTCCCAATACACAAGCTATTCGTATGAGCGTTCGATTCATGGTGGATCTCCTTGGAGGGGCCGGGCTGGCCCATGTCTGCTCGATGCCGATTTTATGGCTCTTCGTCGAAAGCGGGGGCAGCGGATCGGCGGCGCTTTCGCTTGCGAGAGG
>CALFNG010000178.1 GCA_937902985.1 uncultured Myxococcales bacterium | reverse complement strand
GGCATTGCAGTACGCGCGCGCCGGCGAGGAGCCGTGCGATGTCGTCGCCGATGAACACCCGCGCGCGCCACCCGCGCAGGCACGCCCGGAGCGCCGCGGGGTCGTCGGCCGCGCGCGCGGGGCTCGAACCGATCCGCCCGAGCAAATCCTCGAGCTTGGCCCGGATGACCTTTGCGTTTCCGAAGGCGACGCAGGCCGCGACGAGCGCGACGAGCTCGCGGTCGGAGGCGTCTTCGTAGCGATGAACGATGCCCACGGGATCCGCGTCGCGTCGAGCGGCGACGTCGCAACCGGCGCGCACCGCGTCGAGCGCCGTCTTCACCCGCTTCAGTCGCCGATCCATGCGCTCCCATGCGAGCCCGGCGCCGACGGGCGCGGCGGCAGCTTCGCGGCCCGCTTCTCGGCGCCGGCGCGCTCGGCCTGCACGTGCTCGAGCCTGACGCGAGCAATGGCCAGCCAGGGATCGTGACCGCCCGCGGCCGTCGCGCGGTTGATGTACCCGGTGAGCGCCCGCTCCCCCGAGCCCCAGAGCGAAGCGGCGTCACGCGGATCGCTCGCCTCGCGCGCCGACGCCTCGGCGCCCAGCGCGAGGTACCAGAGGCGCTCCCAGTCGGGCACGAAGAACACGTCGGGATCCTTGGCGATGAGGTACGCGCCCGTTCGCCCGCCGAGATCGACGTGCGAGGCCTTGGCCGCAGTGTCGAGCGCGCCGCGCGGATCGCCCGAGCGATCGAGCGCGACGGCCACGTCCCAGAGCGCGAGCACGTACGTGGACCCGACGCTCGGCGTGTTCGGCAGCTCCCCGCAAAGGCGCAAGACTTCGCGGAAGGTGCCGAGTGCGTCGTCGACGCGCCCGAGCCGCATCTCGGCTTCGCCCATGTTCATCATCGCGGTGGCGCGGACGCGATCGTCGATGAGCCGGGGAATGTAGCGCCGCCACGTGTCGAGCTCTTCGCGCGGGCGCGCGAGCTTTGCGTACGCATAGACGAGGGCCTCGAGGGCCGCCGTCGCCGCGCCGTCGTCGGGCCCCTGCGCGGACTCGAGCACCGGAGCCAGCACGGCGATCACCTTCTCTTGCAGATCGTTGCGGCGCTGCCGGGTCGCGAGCTCGGAGTACACGATGCCGAGATCGAACCGGAGACGCACGTCGGGGCTGTGGGCCGCGTCCGCCTCTTCGAGCATCGCGCAGGCGGCCTCGAGGCGGAGCTCGTCGTCGAACCGGAGGCCCCCCTCCCCGACCGGCGGGTGCATCAACCGCTCGACGCGAACGTGCAGCGCCCACCGGTCGCGCTCCGCCGGATCCTTGGCGATGTCCCACGCCGAGGGCGGCGTCTCGGCGCGCGCGCGGGGGGCGAACGACGTGGACGCGAGCGCCAACGCGAGCGTGGCGATCGCGAGAGGCGTCGCGGCGGCGCGCACGCCCCGCGCGATGACGGTGGAGCGCGATGACCTCATCGCGACCTCCGGCCGGCCGGGCCGGCGCCGAGCGCCGCGAGGTGCGCCCGGGCGTGCGCGTCCCAAGATTTCGTTCCTGCGCCCGCGACTGCGACTGCGCCCGCTCCCGCGAGATATCGCGTCCAGGCGTCGCGGGCGCCCGCCGCGTCGGCGCCTTCGAGCACGAAGGCCACGAGGGCGTTCTCCTCGTTCGGCGCGACCACGAGAAGGTCCCTGGCGCGGGCCCCTTCGAACGTCGCGCGCGGATCGCCTCGCACATGGTCCGAGAGCAACGCCCGGGCCTCACTCACGTCGCCCCGCCGGTCGAGCGCAACGGCCAGCGCGGAGACGGCGACCGTCGCGGCGTCGTCTTGTGCTTCGCGCAGCGCCTCCCGAAGCGCGGCCACGGCGTCGTCGATCCCCTCGGGCCCGACGGTCATCGCCACGAGGCCCGCTTCGATCGCGCACGCCGCACGCTCGCTGCTCGAGAGCGCCGCCGTTCTGGGCAAGAGCGCGCGGTACGCGCCGAGCGCCTCGGAGAAGTGGCCCGTGCGCGCGAGGACGCGGCCCCACGCGTGGAGCGCGAGAGGGTCGTCGAGCGCCGCGGAATCCCGCGACCGACCGCTCTGGAGCGCGGCCAGCGCGGCGTCGACCTTGCCGAGCGCCGCGAGCGCCCTGCCCTCGAGCACGAGCGGCGCGGCCTGGCCCGGAAGCACCCCATCGGCCTCGAGCGCCGCCGCGAGCGCCGCCTGCGCCATCGCCGCCGTGCCCGCGAGCTTCGACGCTGCGCTCGCGACGAGGTCGCAGTATCGGCGGAGATCGGGCGACTTCGCGCGCTCCCAGACATTCGCCGCGCTCCCGCCTTCGAAGGCGCACTCCGGAGGCCGGCCGCTCGACCAGCCACCGCCGGCAGCCTGCGCGAAGGCGACTTGCGCCACGGCAAGCGGCGCGAGCACGATGCCGACGAGCCTTGCGATCACGCTCAGACCGTAGCTCACCGCGCGCATCCAGCGAGCCGGTGCGTCGTCTTCCGCTTGAGCTGGTCACGGCGCTTCGCCGCGCTTACCGTGGGTAGTGATGCCCTCCGTTGCGAAAACCCCCAAGTGACGCTCGGTCCCTCGATTCGACTGCACGGTGGTTCCGGCGAGCCCCTCCTGCTCCTTCACCCCTTCGCGCTCTGCGCCGACGCCTGGCGTCCGGTGCTTCCGGCGCTCACGAGGCACCACGAGGTGCTGGTCGCGACGTTCCCCGGGCACATGGGGGGCGAGCCCATCCCGCGCGGCTTTCAGCACAGCATCGCGGCTTCCGTCGATCTCGCCGAGGCCGAGCTCGACGCGGCGGGCATCGACCAGGTGCATATCGCGGGCAACTCGCTCGGCGGCTGGTTCGGCATCGAGCTCGCCCGCCGCGGTCGGGCGCGGTCGCTCGTGGCGATCTCGCCGGGCGGCGGGTGGGAACACGGCAGCGCCGAAGAGCGCCAGCTCCTCCGCACGTTCACGCGCCTGGGCCGGCTCATTCGCATGGGCGGACCGATCGCTCCGGTGCTCGGGCACATCGGCGTGGCGCGCAACTTCGCGCTCCGCCAGATCGTCGCGTACCCCGAGAGGCTGACGCCGGAGCAAGCGAGCTTCCTCATCCGGGCGCCCTACCGGTGCGACGCGTTCTACGATGTCCTTCGCCAGCTGCCGCTCGAACCCGAGCCCCGCCCCGTGCCGCGCGGGATATGCCCCGTTCGTATCGTGTGGGGGAGCGAAGATCGACTCCTCCCCATGCGCGGATACTCCGAGCGCTGGCGCCGTCTACTGCCGTGGGCCGATTGGGTCGTTCTCCAGGGCGCGGGTCACGTGCCCATGTTCGACGACCCGGCGCACGTCGCCGATCTGATCCTCGAGGTCACGGCGGCCGCGAAAGCTCCGGTGATCATCCCGCACGCGACGCGCCCTTCGTCGCGGGCGCCTGCAGCTCTCGTCGCCAGCGACGCCCCCTGACGGCTCACGGTCGACGGCAAGAGCGAGATTGGCCGCGGAGGCGCGAAGGGCGCTGAGCCGTCAAGAGATGGGGGCGGGAGGCTCCCTCCGAGGGAGACCGCCTTCGGGCGACCGGAGAACGCTCTCCCTCCGAAGGAGACCGCCTTCCGGCGACGAATGAACGCTCTCCCTCCGAGGGAGACCGCCTTCGGGCGACCGGAGAACGCTCTCCCTCCGAGGGAGACCACCTTCCGGCAACCGGAGAACGCTCTCCCTCCGAGGGAGACCACCTTCCGGCAACCGGAGAACGCTCTCCCTCCGAGGGAGACCGCCTTCCGTCGACGGACGGGCGCTCTCCCTCGGAGAGGAAGGCCTTTCCCTCCGAGGTGGAAGGCTCTCCCGTTGAGCGTTCGCGGGCGTCCCCTGACCGAGCGAGCGGCGCCCTTCGCAGTGAGCGACCGATGGCTTGTGATCGCCCCCCAGGGCCAAGCGTTATCAGCCAGAGTCTTCGACCCCTCTTTCCTCTGCGCCCTCTGCGCCCTCTGCGGCCAATCTCTCTCTCGCTTGAATGAGCGGCGCTTCGTCTAACCCGAGCGGCGGACGACCGTGAACGGATCGCGCAGCGCGATGGTCTCGTCGCGACCGGGGCCGACGCTGACGAGAATGACCGGACAGCCCGCGTCGCGCTCGAGACGCTGGATGTAGCGCTGGGCCGTGTCGGGCAGGTCGGACATCTTTCGAGCCTTCGTGAGATCGGCGCTCCAGCCGGGCATCGACTCGTAGATCGGCTCGGCATGCTCGGCGTCGTCGATCGGAAAGTCTTCGGTCGTGCGCCCGCCCGTTCGATAAGCGACGCAGACCTTCACCTCGTCGAGGCCCGTCAAGACGTCGAGCTTCGTGATCGCGAGCCCGTCGAGACCGTTGACGCGCACGGCGTAGCGAAGCGCCGGCAGGTCGAGCCACCCGGTGCGCCGTGGCCGCCCGGTCACCGACCCGAACTCGTTGCCCCGCTTGCGAAGGCGCTCGCCGGTGTCGTCGTTGAGTTCGGTCGGGAACGGTCCGCCGCCGACGCGCGTGGTGTACGCCTTCACGAGCCCCACCACGAAGTCGATCTTCGAGGGGCCGACGCCCGAGCCCGTGCACGCGCCGCCTGCCGTGGCGTGCGACGACGTCACGAACGGGTACGTCCCGTGGTCGATGTCGAGGAGCGTGCCCTGGGCGCCTTCGAAGAGAACGCGCTTGCCGTCGCGCACCGCGCGCTCGACGAGCTTGGACGTCTCGTCGAGGAGCGGGACGATGCGCGGCGCGACCTCGCGGAGCTTCTCCATCACGTCGGCGACCTTCGGCGATTCGGCGGCGAGCGACGCAATCGTGGGTGCCCAGCACGCGAGCGCGCGCGCGATGAGGGCCTCGGCTCGCGGAAGATCGCGCAGGAGCCCGAGCGGCACACCCCGGCGCGCCGCCTTGTCTTCGTAGCAAGGACCGACGCCGCGCTTGGTCGTTCCGAGGGCGTCGGGCCCCTTCTCGCGCAGGCCGTCGACGAGCACGTGGTACGGCAGGATCGCGTGGGCGCGATCGCTCACGAGGAGCGACGACTTGCCGCGGACCAGACCCCGCTTGGCGAGTTCGTCGAGCTCGGTCACGAGGCTGAAGGGGTCGATGGCCATGCCCTGCGCGAGAACGCAGGTCGTCTGCTCACGAAGGATCCCGCTCGGGATCAGGCGAACGACGAACTTCTGGTCGCCGACCACGAGCGTGTGCCCCGCGTTGGGGCCGCCGCCGAAACGAACCACCATCTCGGCGTGCTCGGTGAAGATGTCGACGATTTTCCCCTTGCCCTCGTCACCCCACTGCGCGCCGACCACGACGACCGCGGTCATTTCTGTCCTTTTCCTTCCTTGTTCACGGGCTGGCGTTGCGGAGCCCGGATGGTAGTGCCGGTCGCAGCGTCGACCCAACCCGACGCGTCGAGCACGTGCGTAAATCCCCAGGCGCGCGCCCAGGCCAGCGCGCTCGCGCGGTCGGCGCATGCCACCGCGGGCACCCCGCGCGCGCGAAGCTCGGCGATGCGCGCGTCGTCGGCGGAGCCAACGACGACCGCGCGCTCCGGCCGCTCGGCGATGATGCGGGCCGCGAGCAGCGCTTCGCCCACGCGATCGAGATCGAGCGCGAACCCGGCGGCGGGGAGATCCCACCCGAAGCGGCCCAAGAGCTCGTCGTAACGGCCACCCGAGACGACCGCGTCGCCGGTGCCGGTGGCGTACCCGTGAAACACGGTCCCCGTGTAATACGCGAAGCGACGGACCTCGCCGAGGTCGGCCGTCAAGTGCTCACCGAAGCCGCTCGCCTCGGCGGCCTCGAAGAGGGCCCGGAGCCTCCTGGCGGCTGCGGCGGCCGGGGTCTTCGCCAGGCGCCCCACGCCTTCGGCGAGCGCGTCGCGCCCGCCATGAAGCCAAGGGAGGGCCCGGAGGGCGTCGCCCTCGGCCGCCCCTTCGGCCTCGCAGATCTGGGCGATCTCGGCGTCGTCCTTGCGTGAAATCGCCTCCGAGAGGAGGGCCCGCCGCTCGGGAGGGAGGTCGTCGAGAAGAGCGCGCACGATGCCGGCGTCGCCGATGTCGAGCGTGAAGTGTTCGAGCCCGGTCGCGTGGAGCGCGTCGACCGCGAGCGCGATGAGCTCGAGATCCCCCTCGGGGCCGGCGACCCCCGCGAGTTCGACGCCCGCCTGGGGGATCTGCCGCTGCGTCCGCGCGCGGCCGCTTCGACGCCGGAGCACGGTCCCCTCGTAACCAAGTCGAAACGGCGGCGGCCGGCCCCGGAGGCGGGTCGCGATGATACGCGCGATCTGTGGAGTCATGTCCGGGCGGAGAGCGGCGACCTCGCCCGACTCGGGCTCGACGAACCGGAGCACGTTCGCGGCGTCGAGCGTCTCGAGGCCCCGCTCGAGCACTTCGGCGAACTCGAAGACCGGCGGCGTGACGAGCGCGTACCCGTGCAGGGCGAACCGGTCGAGAACGCCGCGGGCGAGCGCGCGCCTCGCGCCAGCCTCTTCGGGCAAGAGGTCGCGCATGCCCGCGGGGAGCGGGTGCTCGAGAGAGCGCGGCGGAGCTTGCGGGGCCATCGGCAAACGCCGCGAGAGTTTTCACAGGTTGCGTACGTTGTCACGTCCGTTGTCGCGCACGCCTCGCGCGGGCGGCCTGCCGACGCGTCGGGCGACGGTGCTTGGCGCCGCGTCTTGCACCTGTCGCCTATCCAACAGTTCCGGCCCGAAAAATGCTCAACGATTCCGTGCCGGCGGGGGACGGCACGGGCATCGCAAACGACGAAGGGCGCGACGCGCGGTGGGCACACGCCAACGCGCGACCCCACTCATCACGGAAAGTGTCGGAACATGGCCTTCTCCATTGAAACCGCGACTCTCGAACTTGCCGCCGGCGGTGACGCGTCGGCGCTGCGCACGCTGGTGACCCTGCTCCAGCCCCGCATCGAAAAACAGCTGGTCCGTTACCCCCTCGCCGAAGAAGACCGCCGCGACCTCGTTCAGGCGACGCTGATGCAAGTCATTCGGCGGGTGGGCTCGTTCCGTGGCGATTCGAGCTTCTCGACCTGGCTCTTCAGGGTCACGGCCAACGAGGCACTCATGATGATGCGCTCGCAGCGCCGTCACAGGGCCAAGCTGGTCGAGGGCCTCGACCTCGAAGACCTGGGGAGCCTCCCCGCCGCAAACGACGCCGCCGACGACCAGCGCGCCGAGACGAGCGCCGCAGCCAGCGAGCGGGACGCCCGGGTCCGCCAGGCGCTCGAAGAGCTCCCCGAGGGGTACCGTCACGTCGTCGCCCTCCACTACCACCAGGATCTCGGCCTCCACGAGATCGCCGCGCGCCTGTCGACCACCGAGAGCGCCGTTCGCTCCAGACTCCACCGAGCCCGCTCGCGCCTGCGCGCCATCCTCGAGCGCGGGGCCCTCGGCCACGAAATCGCCGCCGCGTAGCCCCGAGAGGGCGAGAATCGTGCGGTTAGGGCGTGCGGTGGGCGGCGTAGCCCACGAAGAAGGGCCCCATCTTGTCAATGAACTCGCTGGTCTGGCGGGTCTTTCGCATCGCCTGAACGAGGTGCGACAGGGGGTGGAGCTCGGCGCCGACGAGGCCGATGACGAACTCGTTGTCGCTGGCGTCGAGGCCGTAACACGCGAGCCGGACGTCGTGGGCGAGCTCCTGGGCGCCGTAGGCCATTCCGATGGTGGCGTGCTCGCGGAGGATCTGCGACTGCTCGTGACCGTCGAGGCGCGCAAACGCCGGGGTACGCCGGAGCGGGTACCAAACGTGCCACCGATACGAATCTTTGGTCACGTTCTCGATCGGCCGCTTCAGTAACGTCCACTCGAGCTCGGGCTCGTGACCGATCGAGTACGTCCGGCCGACCATCGCGAAACCTGGCCGGAGCGCCGTTCGCGCCAGGAGGTCGTCCGCAAAGAGCGGCCGGACCTTGCGAACGAAGTGCGCAGGGTCGTCGCTCCACGTGAGGAGACCCAGCCCCCGGGGCGACATCGCATCGGCATAGACGACGGCCGCGATTCGCTCGCGCGTGCACAGGTCGGCAAGGTGCTTCGCGGTCGCGTCGGCCCCCTGCCCCTCGGCGACGTCGAGGACCAGGAGCTGCATGAAGAGGCGCCGGGTGCACTCCTGGCGCACGCCATCGCGCTTGCCGCCGTATTCGCGGACGTCGATCTCGGGCAGGCCCGTAGCTTTCGCTTCAGATTGGGTCATGTCACCCGCCAGCCTACCGCCGGCAGGTGCGACCGCCAGCAGTTCGAGCGCGGGCGAGCGCGGGCGAGCGCGGGCGAGCGCGGGCGAGCGCGGGCGAGTGTTAGGCTGCGTTTTGCGTGTCTACCGATCCAAAGCTCGCCCCCGTCTACGTCATCGAATCGATCCCCGTCGGCGGCGACAACGACGTCACCGCCGAGGAGGTCGACACGGAGGGCATCCCGACCCCGGCGCACCTGCGCATCTTCGAAGAGCTGGCGCGGGGAGCGATGGGCCGCATCCACCCCGCGACCGATCGCAACCTGCTCCGGCACGTGGCACTTAAGCGCCTCGACAAGGAGCTCGCCCAGCAGCCCTTCTATCGCGACGGGTTCATCGCCGAGGCGCAGATCACGGGCCAGCTCGAGCACCCGAACATCGTCCCGGTTCACGAGCTCGCGATCGACGAGCGCGGCATCCCGTATTTCACGATGAAGCTCGTGCAGGGCGTGTCGCTCGCGCGGTGGCTCCACGACCCGTCGCGCCCGCCGGGCTCCACCGAGCGCATCGCCGAGAGCCTCGAGGTCTTTCTCAAGGTCTGCGACGCGGTCGCCTACGCCCATCACCGGGGCGTCATCCACCGCGACCTCAAGCCCGACAACATCATGGTGGCGAGCTTCGGCCAGGTTTACCTGATGGACTGGGGTCTCTCACGCCTGACCAAGACCAGGCCGGCGTCGGGCAGCTCGGCGCAGATGGAGGCCTTCGGGCCGGTCGGCACGCCGGGGTACATGTCGCCCGAGCAGGCGCGCGGCACGCCCTCGGAGATGGACGAGCGAACCGACGTCTTCGGGCTCGGCGCGGTGCTCTACGAGATCGTGAGCGGCAAGACGCCGTTCGGCCCTTTCCGTGACGTCGATGCGATGCTCAGGAAGACGTGCGCCGGCGCCGTCGTTCCGATCGACCAGGCGCTCGGCGCGAGCGGCGTCGGCATCGCCAAGCGCCTTCGCGACATCGTCGCGCGCGCCACGGCTCCGGCGCCCAAAGACCGGTACCAGACGGTCGTCGAGCTCCAGCGCGACGTCGTCTCGTTCTTGCGCGGCGGCCTGCACCTGCCGCGAAAGGTGTTCGAGCCGGGCGCGGTCATCATGCGCGAGGGCGACCTCGGCGACGCCGCGTACATGATCATCAGCGGCAGCTGCCGCGCCTACCGCGCGGTCGACGACAAGCAGGAGACGCTGGCCGTCATGGGCGCGGGCGACGTGTTCGGCGAAATGGCGCTCCTCCTCGACGAGCCTCGCGCCGCGACCGTCGAGGCGGTCGATCACGTCAACGTGCTCGTTCTCGGCAAGAGCACCATGACCGAGGGCCTGGGCCTCGGCGGGTGGACGGGCGCGCTCGTTCGCGCGCTCGCCCAGCGCTTCCGCGATCTCGAGCACCAGGTCCGGAGCTCGGGGATGCGCCGCGGCTGACGGGCGCCAGTTGACGCGGAGTGACGCGCGGTGACGCGCGGTGACGCGCGGGTGACGGCTACGAGGAGCCGTCCGGTTCCGGCGTACGCGGCCACGCCCGCATCCTGTTTGAATCCATCGCGGCGTTCCGATAGGTATTCGAAGCGATGAGCGGAGCTCGATCGGGCCGGGGCCTCACCGGGTTGGCGACCGGGCTGGCCGTATGCGTCGCCCTCGCCGGAAATGCGTGCGCCGGGGGCATGGGGGCGCGAGAGGCACGGGCCGCCGGGAGCGCCGCCGCCACGGTCATGGCCAGGCACGGGGCCGAAGGGGTCACCGAGGCGCAGCCGCAGGCGCAGGCGGACCCGGAGATTCCGCCGCCCCGGGGCTACGCCGAGGCCGCCGAGGGCACGTCGACGCCGCCGGACCCTCGCCGAGTACGCCGGATCTACGGGTACGCGGGCCTTGCCATCGGCGGGGCGGCGGCGGTCGTCGCGGTCGTCACGTCGTTCGTGCTCCTCCATCAGAAGAGCGTGCTCGACGACCAGTGCAACGCCCAGAAGCAATGTTCGGCCGCCGGGATGGGCGAGACCGGCGCGATCGACCAAACGGTCCCCTTGAACACCACGGCGTGGATCGTGGCCGTGGCCGGGCTGGCGGGCGGAACGATCTTCCTCCTCACGAGCCAGCCGGAGTCCGGCAAATCCACGGCCGTCGCCGTTTTACCCGCCCCGGGCGGCGCGGCCCTCGGCCTGAGGAGCACCTTCTGATGGTGCAGGCGGGCAGCGGGCGAGAGACGCGACGTCGGGGGGGAATGCGGGCGACTCGTTCGGCCCTGCTCGCGGCGTCGATGGCGCTGGCGGGAGCGCAAGGGTGCGCCGTCTTCACGAGCTACGACACCGACGGCTACACGCTCGCGGACGCCTCTTCCGACGGCCCTCACGGCGACGCGAGAATCTGCGAAGCGGGCATTTGCCCGACCCTTTCGCTCGACTGCCGGTCGGCGGCAGACTGCGACGGAGGCGGCGTCTGTTGCCTGGCTCCTACGGGGCTCATCTCCCTGGCCTTCGCCTGTTCGACGAAACCATGCGCGGACCCCGCGTTCCAGCTCTGCACGACCGACGCCGAGTGCATGGGCACGCCCTGCCGCAAGCTGGCCTGCGAGATCGACGGGCTCGTGGTCCAAGACGTGAGCGCCTGCGGCGTCCTGCCCGGCTGCGTCGCGGAGTAGAGCGCGCGACCGACGGGTCGGGCCGCGGCCGCCGGCGCGCTCACTGCATCGCGGGCTCGTCGGACTTCACGTACACCTCGTGGAGCGTGGCCCGCTTCGCCTGCAGGAGTTCGACCATCGGGCCGAGCTGGGCCGGGTCGCCGGACAGGTCTTTGGACTCATACGGGTCGCGGGCCAGATCGTAGAGCTGGTACTGCTTGCCTCCGAAGTGAATCAGCTTCATTCCCGGCGTCGGGCCGTGAAGAAGCCCCCGGCGCATGTGCGTGTACGGCCCGTCGGGCATGTCCATGTACACGTCGCGCTCTTCGTACGGTCCTTTGGGATCCGCGGCCAGATCGGCCGCCATGCTGCGGCCGGAGAGCTCGTTCGGGCCGGGCTGCGGCACGCGCATGAGATCGAGCAACGTCGGCACGAGGTCAATGACGCTCCGCTTCACTGGAACGCGCCGCGGCGCCTCACCGGGAACCGAGATGATCAACGGCACGCGCATGAGGGGCTCCCAGATCTCGAAGCCGTGCTGGAACGCGATCCCGTGCTCGTTCATCGCCTCGCCGTGGTCGCTCGTGACGGCGACGACCGTGTCCTTTCCCCATACCTGGCTCCCGATGTGATCGAGCAGCCGGCCGATGGCCGCGTCGGTGAACCACACCTCGCCGTCGTACGCCGCGCGCATCTTGTAGCCGGCGGGCTTGGCGGGATCGGTGAAGTCCGGTGCGCCCGCGTGGGGCACGTACTGCAGGTGCGGGTCGAAATAGTGGACCCACAAGAAGAACCGCGACGAGGGAGGGCGCGCGTCGAGCAGCTTGATCGCCGCGTCGGTGAGCTGCGGGCTCGTCGAGTTGGTGTCGGTGTCGGTCTGCCCCGACGACGGCATCGCCGACAGATCGAACTTGTCGAACCCCTGCTCGAGGCCCCACGGGTCGCGGAAGTACCAGTGCGACGCCACCCCGAGCGTCAGAAACCCCGCCTTGTGGAGGCGCTCGGCCAGGAAGGTATTGCCCGGCAGGTACTTGTTGAAGTGGCCCCCGTCGCGGAGCGTCTCGCTCGGGTACTTGCCGATGAGCATCGGGGCCAGCGCCTTGCCGGTGTACGACGCCATCGAGTACGTGCGCTCGAACACCACGCTCCGGGCCGCGAGCGCGTCGAGGCTCGGCGTGGTCGGCTTGTCGTATCCGAGGAAGCCGGTCTCCTGAGCGCGGAGCGTGTCGACCGTGATGAGAACGAGGTTGTAGTCGTGGTCGATGGCCAGCGCGGCCGCGGAGGCCGCCGCGTTCGCGCGCGAAGTCGCGGCGGGCGTCGCAACGCGAGGCAGATCGGCGCCCGAGCAGTCTTCGTCGATCCCGTTGCCCGGGATCTCGATCGCGTTCGGCGAGATGTTCGGGTCGTGGTCGTTGCAGTCGCCTCCGCCGAAGTAGGGCGACGCCCCGTCGTGGTCGCCGTCGGTCATCTTGCGCGCGAGGCCGAGCGCGATCCGCCCGAGCGGCGCGTGGGCCTCGACGACCAGGGCCGGTCCGGGCTCGCGCTCGAGGGCCGACGCCTGTTCGACGGTGACGTAGAGCGAGCCCGCCGTGAGGGTGAGCGCGAGCCCGGCGGCGACGGGCCCGGCGGTGAATCCGCCGAGGGCGAGCTGCGCGAGCCAGGCGCACGCCGCGATGGCGAGCAGGTCGACGACGGGGCGCAGATCGAGCTCGTGGCGCGTGAGCACCCCGAAGATCGCGAGAGGCCCCGGGCCCTCGCCGCCCGTGTCGCCCATCGAGATGCCGAGCGCGACGACCAGGGCGCCAAGCGCCAGCCCGATGGCACCCGTGGTCGCCGGGTCGATGGCCCTCGGCCAGCGCGACGCCGCCGACGCGAGGTTTCGCCGCAAGACGGGCATGAGCGCGAGCGCCAGCGCGCAGAGCAGGAGTAGCCACGCCAGCGACGCCATGGCGAGGACGCCGCCCGCCGCCATCGGCGCCCACTGCGCGAGCGCGACGCGCCCGGTCTGGGCGCTGGCGACGAGCCACGCCGCGGCGACCAGACACGCGAGCGGCGCGAAGGCCGCGGTGCGCGACCGCGCGAGGACCGGCTCCGAA
>CALFNG010000177.1 GCA_937902985.1 uncultured Myxococcales bacterium | reverse complement strand
GAGGGAAAGCGCCGGGAGACCGGCAGGAGGAAGTAGGTGAGCAGACGGTGAGTAGACATCCGAAGCAAGTCCTACCCCGGGAGGAATCCGCCCCCGGGAAGCCCAGACCTTGAGGAGTTGGGGGCGACCCCATCGCCGAAGCGTAGGCGGGTAAGTGCGCGGGCCGGGTGATCGAGCCTCGAAACGCCATTTTCGGAAGGAGCCGACGTCGTCCTCTGTGACGGAAGGCCATGGCGCCGCGGCGCTAGATGCGGAGAAAGCTGCGGCGCTCCCCCGGGGTCGCCAGAGTTCGGCACGCGCACACATGCCTCAGGCACGGGAACCGGGAGACCTCGGAGGCGCGTCGTCGCAGCCGTTGGGCGACACGCAGTTGCGGGAAGGAGAGATCCACAAGCCGCAGTCGCAAGCCTCCGAGGAGTCGGACGCGTTCGTAGTACCAACCTGCAAGAAGTCGGCGAAGACGTGGGTAACGCCCGTCGAGTCGATGGAGGGAAGGAGCGCGGCCAAGAGGAGCCACGTCGTCGAAACTTCGATTGGACTCAGCGCCACAAAGTCGAAGGCAACGAAAGCGATGGAAGCGGGGGCCCTTGCTCCTGCGGGCACGTCAGCTTCATGAGGCTCGACGTCTGACTCGAGGTGGGAGCCCGGTGCGGGAAATCCGCCCGCCGGGATCTGTCCGGGGGGCGGCTCGAAGGGCCGTCCCTACCGGGACCGCAGAGGGCAGAGCCGAGCTCCAACCCACTGCGCCCACTGCGCCCACTGCGCTCGAGCGCCGGGCTCGTGCACGGGCTCCGCCAGGGTCGCGAGCAGATCTGGGAGCTCGACCCGAAGCGGCTCGACGAGACCCGCCCGTACCTCGACCGGATCTCCGATCAGTCGGACGTCGCGCTCGCGCGCCTCGAGCGGCTCGTGCAGTCGGAGAAGTGAGTGCTACTTGGCGATCACGTCGGCGTAGGTCACGCACGCGATCAGCGTCAGCAGCATGAGCAGCCCGACCGCATGAACGCGGGCCTCGACCTTCGCGTCGGGCTTGCGGCGCGAGATGGCCTCGGCGCCGAGGAACAGCAGTCGCCCGCCGTCGAGCGCGGGGAACGGGAGCAGGTTGAACGCGCCGAGGTAGGCGCTCAGCATGCCCAGGAACTGCAGGAGCACGCCCGGGCCGGTGCGCGCTTGCCGCGCCGTCTCCCTGACGATTCCGACCGGCCCGTTGACCTGGAGCTTCTCTTTACCCGCCAGGACTCGACCGATGGCGAGCACGTTCTCGTAAACGAAGATGGGCGGCGCGATGACGCTCATCTTCGCCGCCTCGGGGATGTGAACGGGCTCGACGTGGGTGGGCATCCGAACGTGAATGAGGCCCTCGTCCTTGTCGCCGCGCGGGCCGGGGGTCACCTGCTCGTGCATCACCTGGCCGTCGCGCTCGAACCCGATGTCCACGGTCTCGCCGGGGTGGGCGCTGACCGATTTGCGGAGCTCGTCCCAGGTGTGGATGTTTTGGCCGTTGACCGAGAGCACCTTGTCGCCCGTGACCATGCCGGCGGTCTGCGCCGGGCCTGGCTCGATGACGACCTTCATGGTCGCGTCGTCGGCGACCTCTTTGCCGCCGATGAGCAACCCGAAGAAGATGAGGACCGACGCGAAGAAGTAGTTGGTGAGCGGGCCGGCCGCGATGGTGACGATCCGCGCCCAGAGCGACGCGTTGGCGTAGCTGCCCGGGTCTTTCGGGTCGCTCTCCTCGTACGGGTTCATGCCCGCGATCTGCACGTACGCGAGGAACGGGATGAGCGCGACCTGGTAAACGGTGTCGCTCTCGGGTGGCTTGTGCCGCCAGACCGTGGGGCCGAACCCGATACTGAACCGGATGACCCGCATGCCGAACTTGCGTGCGGCGAAGTAGTGCCCGCTCTCGTGGACGACCATGAGTACGGCGAGCCCGAGGATGGCGACGAGATAGAGCGCGACCGTCATCTGGTCTTCACTCTAAGACGGCTACGGGCGGTCCGCCATCGCCGGAAACCGCTCGGGTAGGCGGTTTGGGCACGCCTAGCTGAACCGCCTGAACCGAGCATGCTGGTGCGAGCCCGAACGTCAAGGAAAGAACGAGAGGCCGATCGAGATCGAGGGAAAGCCGACGCGCACCGTCAGCGAGAGCTTGTCGTTGAAGTGATAACGACCGCCCAGGTAAAGCGCGGGTTCGACGCTGGTCTGCCGCGGACCGATAGGGCAGTTCCTGACGGTCACGGGGCAGTCGTCGATGAAGCCGTGGAAGATGACGAGGCCCGGCTCGCCAAAAACGCTCCACTTCTGGGCGACGTAGAAGTTCCACTGCATCACGACGGGAATGTGAATGTAATTCGCGCTGCAATTGCCGGCGAACCAGCAGCCGTCGTAGTGCAGGAGATCGAGGCCGAAGCCGATCGCGACGCTGTTGTTGATCGACGGGACGAACCCGTTGTCGACGATGGGGATCGAGAAGCGCGCGCCGACCCCGAAGCCGTCGGCGGCGTACACGTCGTCCCAGCCGAGGAGGACGTGGGGCTCGACTTCGAAGGCGTAGGCGGGGTGGTCGCCCGGGCGCTTGACGGTGTCGTCTGCGCGGGCGTTCGAGGCGGGGGCCCCCGCGACGAAGACGCCAACGACGAACGCGGCAAGCGCGGTGGCCGAGGGCAGGCGAAGGTAGGCGCGCATGCTCGAGCCCGAACCTGCCGGAGGACTTCCGGGCGCGCAAGCCCAATTCACGCTTGACGGCTGCTTGACGCCTGCCCGCGGGCTGTCCCGCGAGCTAGCCTCCGTGCTAGGAGAGGCGCGCATGTCCAATTCGCCGAACACGTCTGGCCCGAGCAAGCCCAACGCCCAGCCGGCCCCCACGGGCGCGGCCGTACAGCTCAAAGGCGGGGCGGCGGTGCTCGCCCCGGTCTCGGCGTTTCCGAACGGAGTGCCCGGCAACGCGCTCATTCTCTTGCCAATCAACGCGAACGGCACGCCGCTCGAGAAGAAGATCGTCGACGGGCCGGTGGCTCTCGAGATGGACGAGGTCTGGAAGCTCCTCGGCTTCAACGGGCCGGCGGTTCAGGTGCAAGACGAGCAGGGGCGCCCGATCGCGATCGGGCTCGAGGATCTCCTCGGCGGCCTCGAGAAGCACTGGAACGACGGGCCCGACGATGTGAACCGCGGGCGCATCTTCTCGCAGGAGCTGATGAAGTACGGGCGCCACGAGAAGGCCGAGAAGGTGCTCTCGAAGATCGTCGCGGCCGGCGGCGACGGCGAAGACTGGCTCGGCCTCGGCGTGGCGCAGCTCGCCCAGAAGAAGCTCGACAAGGCCGAGTCGACCCTGCGCGGGGCGCAGAACCTGCTCAAGGACTCGCCGTTCCCGAGCCTCCAGCTCGCGAAGGTGATGAAAGAGAAGGGCGATCGCAAGGGCGAGCGCGAGAACGCCGAACGCGCCATTCAGATCGACAACAACTCGGTCGACGCGTGGGCCTACCTGGCCAACGCGATCAAGGAGGGCGGCACCGAAGAGCAGATGGTGCAGGAGATCGAAGGGCTCGCCAACGCCCCGGTGAACGCCAAGTGCGGCGCGCCGTACATCGCGCTCCAGGGCTTTTATGCGACCGACCCCAAGAATGACGCGCTGCGCGACAAGGCGGTTGCCTTCGCGAAGAAGGCCGTCGAGCGGGCGCCGGGCGATCCCCTCGCGCTGCTGTGCCTGTCGGCGCTGCACGGGCAGGCGGGAAAAATCGACGAGGTCGTGAAGCTCCTCGCGCCGCACGAGGCGCTGATGCTGCGCGACGTGCGCATCGCGCACAACTACTTCGAGGCGCTCTTTCAGCTGCGCGATCTGCCGAAGATCACCGCGCTGCTCAACAAGCTGGCGACCAGCCAGGTGCGCGAGGTCAAGCAGTTCGCCATCGAGCGCTCGCGGGCGGTCCAACAGATGCTCCAGCAGCAGCAACAGCAGCTCGCCGCCGCCACGCAGAAGGCCTAAAGCGGCCACGACTCCCGCTCGGCTCACGCTCACCGGCCATCGGGTCACCGCGCCTTCGATCGAACGAGCAGCACGAGGAACATCGGTCCGCCGAGGAGCGCGGTGACCGCGCCCACGGGGACCTCGGTGTGAACGACCGGCACCAGCAGCCGCACGGCGAGATCGCAGGTGACGAGCGTCGCGGCGCCCGCCAGGATCGAGGCGGGTAAGAGGGCGCGGAGGTCGGGCCCGAGGATGCGGCGCATCGCCTGAGGGACGACCAGCCCGACGAACCCGACGGGGCCGGTCACGCTGACGACGGCGCCGACGACCACGGCGCACGCGAACAGCGCGCGACGCTCGAGGGAGCGAACGTCGATGCCGAGGCTCGCCGCGGGTTCGTCGCCCAGGGCGAGCACGTTGATGCGCGCCGCGTCGGCCACGAGGATCGCCATTCCTGCCGCAGCGCAGGCGCTCGTGAGGGCTAGCTGGGGCCACGTCGGCGCGTCGAGGTAACCCATGAGCCACCAGACGAGCGATTGCAGCTTGCCGGGCTCGGCGAGCGCTTCGACGAACAAGATGCACGCGTAGGCGATCGCGTTGAGAACGACACCGGCGAGCAAGATGGCCGAGCCGCCCGTGCGGCCCGCCCGACCCATCGAGGCGATGAGCGCCGTCGCCGCGGCGCCGCCCGCGAACGACGCCACCGGGACGCTCGCGGAGGCCAGGATCGAGCCGCCACCCGCGCCGGCGGCGATGGCGATCGTCGCCCCCAGGGCCGCGCCGCCCGAGACGCCGAGGATGTGCGGATCGGCGAGCGGATTGCGGAGGACGCTCTGCAACGCTGCCCCGGCCGCCGCGAGCCCCGCGCCGGCCACGGCGCCGAGCAGCACGCGAGGCAGACGATAGCCGACGACGATCTGGTATCCGCGGGTGCCGGGCGAGAGGAGGTCGGTGAGGCCGGCGGACCCGCTGCCGAACGCGACCGCGAGGGCCATCGCGACCACGAGTGCGACGGCGCAGGCCGCGAGCGCGGCGGGGCGACGCACGGTTCGCGGCGCCTTCAGACCCGGTTCCGGTCGTAGAGGATGCGCAGGCCGATGAGCGTGAGCTCGTCGTCGACCTCCGTGATCGTCCGCGAGAGGGGCGCGATGAGCGTGGCGAGCCCGCCGGTGGCGATGACCGCGCACGGGTAGCCGAGCTCCGCGAGGATCCGCTCGACCAGCCCATCGACGAGGCCCACGTAGCCGTAGACGATGCCCGACTGCATCGCGTGCACCGTGTTGCGGCCGACGACCTTCGCGGGCTTGGTGATCTCGACTCGCGGGAGCTTGGCCGCGCGCGAGAAGAGCGCGTCGGCGCTGATCTGCAAACCCGGCGCGAGGACGCCGCCCAGGTACTCGCCTTTGGGCGTGACCACGTCGAAGTTGGTCGACGTGCCGAAGTCTACGACGACCACGCCGCCCTTCGCCTTGTCGAACCCCGCCACCGCATCGGCGATGCGATCGGCGCCGACTTCGCGCGGGTTCTCGATGAGGATCGCCATGCCAGAACGAATGCCCGGCCCGACGACGAGCGCCTCGCGACCGAAGGCGTTGCGAACGAGCCGCATCATCGCGTCGGTGAGCGAGGGGACGACGCACGCCACGATGGCCGCGTCGACGCTCTTGGGATCGACGTCGTTCATGTCGAGAAGCGAGCGCAGGGTCACCGCGTACTCATCGGCGGTTCGGCCGCGGGCGCTCTCGACCCGGAACTTGTGCACGAGGCGCTCGCCTTCGAAGAGACCGTAGACGATGTTCGTGTTGCCGACGTCGATCGTGAGGAGCATGGCTGCGGGAGCGTACGCCGGATCGCGCGCCTTCTCACTCTTCGACGTGCACGGTGCCGATCACGTCGCCCTCGGCGACCGCGCTCCAGTCACCCTCGGCGTGGCCGACCCAGGCGTATTCGCCGTCGAGGTGCGGGGCGCGCCCCAGGGTCACGAAGATCTGGCTCGAACCCGTGTCGCGCCCGGCCAGGGCGACGCCGACGTCGAGCGGCGCAAAGGCGACCGGCGAGGTCTCGCAGCGAAGCAGGCTGCCGGCGCCGCCGTACCCGTCGCCGCCGGGATCGCCCAGCTGCGCGACGAATCCGGGCACCACGCGGTGAACGACGACGCCGTCGTAGAAGCCGGACCGGGCGAGCGCCACCAGCCGCGTGACCGCGATCGGTGCGAACGCCGCGTCGAACCGGACGGCGAGCTTCGCCGCGTCGGTATCGAAGGTCACGCGCACCCGATGGTCGAGGGCATGCCCGATCTCGCTCGCAGGGTCTCCTCCGGCCGGCGGAGGACAGGTCGTGCCGCTCGGGCCGCCGCCCTGGTTCATGCCCGAGAGCGCCTTCGCCGCGTGCGAGCGCACGGTCACGTTCGGGTCGGCGCAGGCGGTCGCGGCGTAGGCGCGGGCCTCGTCGAGCCCTGCGGCGACAGCGGCGTCGAGGAGGGCCACGCGCGTCTCGACGAGATCGGCGCTCCAGTGATGCGCGAGCGCGAGGCGAAGGGCCGCAGCCACCGCGTGGTCGAGCTCCTTCGCCGGCGCGCGCGACGGCGGAGGGCCAGCGGGGTCGAGGGCGGCGCGGCGCTCGCTGTCGGCGAGCACGAAGACGCGGTCGGGGTGCGCCTGGACCAGCGTAGCGGCGGCGGCGACCACGCCGGGAGCCTCGGCGGAAAGCGCTTCGGCGATCGCAGACCGCGCGGCGTCGCCGAGCTCGGCGTGTCGAGCTGCCGTCCCGAGCGCCGCCTCGCGGACCCGGAGGTGCGGGCTGCGCGCGAGGCCGATCCACGCGGCGCGGCGCGCACGCACCATCGGAGCGCGATCGAGCGACGCGAGGCGCGCCCGTTCGCCGGCTTCGCCGTCCGCCAGGTCGCAGCCCCTCAGGACGTCGGAGTCCCAGGTCCCGCGCGCCAGCTTCTCGGCGGCAGCGCAGCGGAGCGCCGAAGCGCGCCGCACGACCGCGGGCGTCGCGTCCCGATCGGGCGAGAGCTTCGCGAGGGACCACAAGGCCGGCTCGATGCGCGCGGTCGCGTCGTCTCCCGCAGCGCCCAGGGCCGCCCTCAGCACGTTGAAACGAGCTCCGGCGAGCGCAGGCGTCCCTGCCCCCGCAGCCCAGCCAGCTCCAGCCATCGCGGCGATCGCGTCGCCGAGGGCGGCCTGTCCCGGCTTGTGGAGCCGCCCGAGGGCGTGCGCGGCTTCGATCTGCTCGGCCGCGGTGAACTCGCCGGACCCGAGGACGCGCGACAGATCCTCCGAGGCGCGCAGATCGCGAGTGCGTCCGAGCGCCCGGACCGCGAAGATGCGTTCCGGGCCGGGGCGATCCAGGGCCGCGCGTGCGGTCGAGGCCAGGCGCGCGGCGATCGCGTCCGGTGCGGCGTCCTCGCCGCGGCCGAACGCATCGAGAGCCGCGGCCACGGGCGGCGTCCCGCG
>CALFNG010000176.1 GCA_937902985.1 uncultured Myxococcales bacterium | reverse complement strand
CGTTCGTCGGCTGATGCGGACCGGCTCCAACCATGCGACACGAGTCTCCCCGCGCGCGGCGCCCGTGACGACTTTTCGGCGAGTCATCATCGCGCGATCGGCGCCCCGCGCTGCTTCGACGCACGAGAGGGCGGAAAGAATTGCTGATGGCGCCGTTCGACCATGCCAAGGTAGGCGGAAAGGAGAGGTGGAGGATGACGGACGCAAGCGGTGCGGGCGGGCTCACGGTCGTCGTCATTGCAGGGGCCGTAGCGCGTGGGGCCTACGAAGCGGCGGCCTTGACCGCGATCTTGCCGCGGATACTCCCGAACCTCGAATCGACGATCATTCTCGGCACGAGCGCAGGAGCGATCAATGCGGTCCTGTGGGCCCAGGGAGCGAGCAAGGGTCGTCCGCTCGACGCGGTCGGTGCCGAAGTCGAGGCCGTGTGGAAGACGATCCATCGCGATGACGTGTTCGCCATTCTGTCGGCCGACCCCATCACGACGCGCCTGCGAGGCCAGAGTCCCCACGGTCTTCTGAACACGTCACCGCTGAAGCAGACGGCGGCGCGGATCATGGATCCGGCGAAGATCACCGCGAATGTCGGGGACGGAAACGTCCGGGGCGTCGGCGTGGTCGCGACTCTCTGCCCTCAGGATGGCTCGGGCGGACGAAGCCGCCTGTTCTTCATGGGGCCAGACGCGCCCAAGCCGCCCTTCGACGTTGGTGGATCGATTGACTTCGTGGCTACCGGCGAGTTGCTACCCGAGCACGTCCTTGCCTCGGCCGCGGTGCCCGTTCTCTTTCCTGCCGTCGAAGTCACGCATCCGCCGAACGCCCACGGCTGGTACATCGACGGAGGGGTTCGCCTGAACACCCCGATCAAGCCCGCCATCGATCTCGGGGCCACTCGACTGATCATCGTCTCGAGCTACGCGGCGGAGTATCCGCCCGCGCCGAAGCGAGCTGCCGAGCAGCCCACCGTGCCTGACGTGGCCGCGCAGTCGATTCACGCCCTTCTCGGTGACGGCATGATCGAAGACTTGCGACGCTTGAAGCAGGTCAATGCGCAGACCGCAAGGGGCCCGGCCCAGTCACCCAGCGGGACGCCCTACCGCAGCATCCCCTTCATGGTCGTCTCGCCCGAGAATGGTGCGCTCAGCAAGATCGCGCTCGAGACACACGACGCCAACAAGCAATTCTTCCACCCCGACATCTTCAGCGTGATCGACTGGGTGCTGCCCGGCGCGAGCGAGGGCAACGGCGAGCTTCTGAGCTACCTCTATTTCGATCCTACCTATTTCGAAGCGCAATTCGTTCGTGCGAGAACCGACGCTCAAGAAGCGTTGGCGCAGGGCTGGAAGACCTGACTCGCGCTCCCGATCAGCTCGAAGCGCGGGCATGACTGAACGGAGCCACGCGCGTCGGCGCGGCGACAGGCGGGAGGATTTCGGTCACGAGACGTTCAAGATGTTGTCGCCCGAGATCGACCAGCTTGCGCGTGTGCTCGACGCGGTCGAGGACAATTGCGACGTCGAAGATCTCGCCGACGCGCTGCTCGCGGATGACACGGACGACACCTGAAGTCTCCGCCGAAGGTATCGACCGCATCATTTTCACGGCCAGGCCGGCTCGACCGGTGCATGATCGCGCTCCGGACTCGCGCTCCCGATCCCGATTGCCCCCATGGAGTTATCTCCCCAGCAATAGAGCCGGTGAGTCACGCTGATCGCGCACGACACGCCGTCCCCCATCACGACGCTCGTGGCCGCCTCAGCGAGAGGCACGTCGACCTTCCGAGGCACATCTCCAGGCGTCGGTTCGTTCCAGCAGGTGACGCCGCCCGCGCGCATGACGATGCACCCCGAGCAAGACGCGCACGTGTCGCCGACGTTCGAGTAGCAGGCGACCTGGGTCGCGCCCGCGGCCGGCATGGGGTTCAGGACCTTCTCGGCGTCGTCGATGTCAATGCCATGGCAGAACGGTTCGACGGGATGGCCCATCTCCCAGGGCTCCCCTAAGCCACCGACCGTGCCGTCGTCGCGGACGAAGCACCAGAGCGCGCCGCCGCCGCCCACCGAGACCAGCCGACCCCCCGTCTCCATCGCGACAGGACCCGCGCAGCCAGTGCCGTTTCCCCAGCAGCGGAGGCCGCCGCCGTCGAGGACTGCGCAGCCGAAGGACCAGCCCACGAAGCCGTCACGCGCGTGGTCGAGCCCCGGGATCCACCGCGCCTTCGGCATCGGCGACTCCGTCGCTCGGTGGTTCGGGAATCCGAGCCTTCCCATGTAGTTATCTCCTTTGCAAAGGATCCTCCCCCCTTCGGCGATTCCGCACGATGTGGGATCGCCGCGCAGGAGACGCACGAAGCGCGTATTCGCCTCTTCCCGCATCGAGGGGTTGAAGTTTCCGCCCCAGCACACGCGCCGATGAGTCGCGAGGAGCGCGCAGTCGCCGCGGACTCCCACCTCCACCTGAACGGCGGGGCCCGGCAGGGGCACGCGCGTCGGCCGGTCGCAGTGGGGCCCGCAGGCCGCCTGCTCGCGCCCGAGGTCGTTGACGCCCCAGCACCACACCGCGCCGTCGCTCGCGAGCGCGCACACGCTCTGGCCGTCGATCGCCACCTGCTCGATTGCGACCCGCGGCGGCGATGCCGGGGCGAGCGGGACGGCGCGCGAGACCGCCTTCGGCAGGGGGGCCAAGGCGGTCGCGCTCGCGCCTTCGAGACCCGCGTCGATCGCGGCGAGCGCCGCGCGAGGGTCGCTGACCGGCACCTGGGCGTCGCTTGCCGCCGGCGCCGGACGTGCGCACGCCGTCGCGACGATGGCCGCGCCGACCCAGCACCCGGAGATCCGACGGGCTCGGAGAGGCACCCGGTCTCTATATGCCCTGAGGGTAGTGGGCCGGCAAGAACGCGATGAAGGCCAGGGGCGGGCCACCAGGCGGCGTCCTCAACCGCCCGGGCGTGGTCGGGTGGGCGAGGAGGTCCTGGTACGGTACCCGGCTCCCCACGAGTTGACCCTGGAGGACGTTGTCCGGGTAATAGATGTTCGGCTCCGTCAAGACGCTTGGGTGAATGACCCAGTCGCTGTGCGCCGCGTCCCAGCGAAACTCCGTGCCGCCGTTGTAGAGGCGAACACATTGGCGATGGAAGACCGCCTT
The DNA here is from genome assembly GCA_937902985.1 of uncultured Myxococcales bacterium. Classification (GTDB taxonomy): domain Bacteria; phylum Myxococcota_A; class Polyangia; order Polyangiales; family Polyangiaceae; genus Palsa-1150. Next base: position 5,537 of record CALFNG010000176.1, on the reverse strand, counting down.
GCTCCGCCGGCTGAGCACCGGGTGCAGCTGCGCGAACTGGCCGTGGCCGCCGAGCGTAGTCATCGCGAGGTGACCTTTATCGACCATGAACCGCTTGGCGGCCTCACGGAGGTTCTCGAGGAAGCTCCACACCTGCTCCGGGTTTCCCGGAGGATCGATCTGCCCGAGGCCGTATCCGTGCGGAGGCCCAAAGACGGGCATGTTCTTCTCTTTGCCGTACCAGACGTTGGCCCCGAATCGTTGCACGCCGACAAACGAGTGTTTGGCGAATTGCTGTTTTCCGGACTCATGGCTGAGGAGCAGCCGCGCCGTCTGCTGCCAGAGCGTGAGCGGGAGGAAGTCGAGCCAGGCCGACGTCGCGGCGTGGCTGCGGAACACGTGCTCGACGACCGCGTCGACGATCGTATCGAGCGCCGCGGGGGTCGGGTTGAGTCCGCGCACGCGAAAGCGGGGCACGTATCCGAAGGGGGCGTCGGGCGCGGCCGGCCGAGGGTTGTGCGCGTCGGCGGGAGCGGGCGTTTTGGGGCGCGGGAAGACGACGCCGACGTCCACCGGCGCCCCGTCGATAGAGAGTTTCGTCAGCGCCAGGCGGCCGTCGCCGCCGCGAATGACGGCCTGCCCGGCGTTTGCGAACGCTGGCTGCCACTCGAGGATCGTACTCGCGATGCTCGAGCCCGGGTGGCGTCCCCAGGACCGCGTGGGGCCGCTACCGTTCCGGAACAGGGTGAGCGTAGGGAGTCGCCGCGGTGTCACGGGGAGCCCGACCTGCGACGGCGTGGGCGTCAGCGCGCCTGCGATCTGCCCAGTCGAGGGATCGATCCCCGCGAGCTTTTTCTGCGTAGGCTCTTTGTTCCCGTCGAGTTTGATCTCGAACGTCTGGCGCTCAACGATGTCGAACGCTGGGAGCTGGACGGCTCCGGCGGCGTCCTTGTCCGGTCCGAGCCACTCGATGGCGAGGTGCCAGTCCAGCTCGATGTGGATTTGCCCGGTGCCGGCGGGGACACTCGTGACGCGCCGGACCAGGAGGTCTTCCAGGTCTTCGCCGGACAGCCCGACGAGCTCCAGCTCGGCCATCCACATCGGCATCTCCGGCGAGACGACCTGCACGACCTTCGCGGAGAGCGCCGGCTGCGGGGCGGGCGTGATGCGCGCCGCGAGGGCCGGCAGCGCGAAGTCGGCGGCTCGCTCGGCCTTGATGTCGTAGGGGACCATGCGGCGAGTCCGCGCGTGGTCCTTCTCGTCGTTGCTGCTCACCGTCGACGGCGAGACGAGGTAGTCGACGATCTGCACCTCGTCGCTCTCGGAGGGGACGGGACCGGCTGCGGTCCCCGCCGGGCCTGCGCGGTAGTCGTCGATGAGCCCGACCTGCGCGCCGACCAATTGCGACGCGAACCCGCCGACGATCGGCGGAGTCATGCCGCCCGACGACAGGACCACGATCTGGATCGGGCCGAGCGCGCTCACGACGTCTTGCGTCGGGCCGCTGCCAGCTGGCGCGTTGGCGAGGAAGACCGTGGCCGAGAACGCCTTTCGGTCGCCGCTTGCGGCCTGCAGGGTTGCTGCGATTTCGGTGACGCGCGGTGAATGCCCAGGGTCCCACCCGTCCCGGAAGAGGTTCACGACGGTGTCGCCTCGGAGCAGGCGCAGGGTCGCCCCGGTCGCGGCGGCGTCGATGAAGCCCTCGATCCGCAGACCTCGCGTGCGCGGCCGCACCGCATCGGACGGCGCCGCGGACGCTGTGTCCTCGAGCGTCGACGCGTTCGCCTGGGCAAACCAGGACTGCCCCTGCGAGATACCTTCGGTGTAATAGGCGTCGGGCGCCGGCGCGGGCGACGCGCCGCGCGGCGGGGGCGCGCGCTCGTCGAGGGGCTCGAACAGCGCGAGCCACAGCGACAGCTCCACGGGCTTCGTCACGCCGATGATGACCTGCGGCAGCTTGATGCGACCGACCGCCACGCGGCGGATGGAGTTCACCCCGACCCCGGGGCCCACGCTGCAGCTGAAGAAGCTGCCGCTGTTCGCGGGCGAGAGGAGCTCGACCTTGGTGGACCGCAGCGACGGGGTGACCTGCGCGTCGGGGATCGGCTTGGCGCCTTTGCTGAAGAAGGCGTCGACCTGCGCGTCGAGGTGCGAGCGGAACGAGCCCGTGTACTTGTCCGGCCGCGTCTTGTCGCCGCTGCCGCCGAAGCCCCAGATGTCTCCCTGGGCATCGGCCCGGCCGACGGTGAGCGTCCCGCCCTCCCGGACGTAGACCCAGGCATTGGTCAAGAGGGTCAGCGTCCCGTGGTCGTCAATCCAGACCTGGAGATCGCACTCGCTAGCTGCCATAGGCCATTCTCAACGCGGCGCAGGTAGGACCGTCGATCTGCCCGGTCGGCTCCAGGCCGGCGTCGGCCTGGAACTCCTTGAGCGCCGCTTCGGTCTTCGGTGTCGTCTCTCCGGTCTCGCCGCCGAGGTCGTAGGCCAGGTTGTTCAGGCGCTGTTGCACCCCGAGGACGCTGTCGATCGCCCCGAGCGCCGTGATCGCGAGGACGATGGTCTGCGCGCCGATCACTAGGGTGCCCGCCGTCGCGTCCGAAGGGACACGCACGCGGAGGAGCCCGTCCGGATCCGTCACCAGCGAGAACGTCTTCGATCCCACCGTCAGCATGCAGGGGACGCCCTCCTCCGGCTTGCGATCGACGTCGAGGAGGCGCAAGTTCAGCGGCACGAGCCCCGCAGGCTTCCCCTCGCAAGGCGATCGCCGCGCGAACCGGTCGTAGAACCGACAGGCCATCGTGTCGCGTGTGTCCTTGTAGAGCCTCAGCGCTTCGCCATTCTTTCGCCGCTGCTCACCGTCCGGCCAGAACTGCCCGCTGCAGGCGGCCGCCGACTCTTTGACCCGCGGGCATGGCCACTCCGCTGGCTCCGTCTTACGTGGCCTAAAAAGGAAGATGAGTACACGCCGATTAGGCGCGTTGTCCGCGTTGCGTGGGCCACCCGTCGAGTCCTCCTCGCTACTCGGCAGCAGCACGACCGGGTTGAAGCGGCTGCATCCCTGCATGGCCATCTTCCCGCCCGGGTCGGCGCCGCCACCAAGGAAGTCTTCCGGCTTCATAGTGAAGCGAGCCCCCGACGAATCGGCGCAGACCGCATCCATGTAGGCGCCGAAAAGCACTTTGCGGGTGGAGGGCCCGGCTTGCCCGTCCGCGTTCAGACCGGCATCGCCCTGAAAGCGTTTCGTCGCGTCTGTCGTGTTCGGTCCGTGAACGCCGTCGATCGCGCCTTCGTAGTAAGGGCTTGAACTCCCATCCTTCAATGTCGCGAGCATCGTCTGCACGGCGCGCGTGCCCCAAGTGTCCCCGTCGACGGCGTCGGAATAGAGTTCTTCCCATTTGTCGGGCTGGCGAGTGAGCGCGGCGTAGATCGCGATCGCGCGGCGATCACTGATCGTCTTGTTCACGTCATCGGATCCCACCGGATCGGCGTGCGCGAAGATCGATGCCGGGCATCCCGAGTTGGCCGCGACGAGGGCGGCGAGCTTCGCAAGTTCCGGCGAGAAGACCGGGCTGATGAACGACGAGTCGAAGGCGAAAGCCGGATCGCCGAGTCGCCAGCATGCCACGGGGACCAGCGGGATGCGGATGGCATTGAATCTCTCGGTGCCGTCGGTCGGGGCGACGCGGTAGGGGCCTAACGGGACCGCCGCGTGTTGCGCCGCCATTCCTCCATCGCTTGTGGCATCCTCGCCCGCCATCGCTCAGCCCCCGTAAATTTGTTGAAGTTGTGCTTTGGTCGCATCGTCGGCCTGTCCGTTGACGGTCATCCCGTACTGCGCTTGAAAGTCTTGCAACGCGAAGGCGAGCTCGTCATCGCCCTCAGCCGCTGCGGGATCCCACAGGTAGCCGAGGTTATAGAGACGCGCCTTCCACCCCGCGTCCGTGTCATCGTCCTTTTCGTTCAACGCACCGACGTCGAGGTCCAGTTGGTCGCTCGCCGTGGAGAGCGGCACGTCGTGCACGCTCTTGTCGACAGCCGCCTCGACGATCCCCGAGCCGTTGGTGGAGAGCGTGGCGCCGGCCACTATCACCGGGGCGCCCATAAGCGCCTTGGCACCGAGATCGAACAACTTGAGTCTCAACTTCAGCGGCGACCTTCGAACCGTGAATTGATGCTGCGCTCCGGCCGGCTTCCTTGCGGCCGTGCTTTTCAGCTCCGGAATATAGAGCGAGTCACCCGGTTGAAGGACGTGGGGGTCGAGCCGCTCGGCGCGAAGGCCCGCGTTTTCGGGTCGGTTCCAAACGACCGTGTAGTCGTCGAAACCGTGGGCAGCGGAGATACCCGAGAGATGCTCGCCCGGCTGTACGACGTAAGTCTCTGCGGGACGCGGTTCGCTATAAGGGCAAGAAATCTGGCAGGTCCCCGGGGCGATATTCGCCAGCGTCGCCGTGCCGGGGTCGTCGAGGTTTCCGTCGTGAACCGCGCCGTCTGACGCGACGACTCGGTAGCGAGCACCAGGGACTGGCGCGCCGTTTTGGTCGACGAGGACGAGACCGACCCACGAGGTCGACGTGGTGCCTCCATCTTCACCCGGTTGGGGGCCGAGCACGGGCTTCGCCTCAACGCGCGGCGCCCCAATGCGCAACCCAGGGGAGAGTTTTCGCTTTCGAGCGACCAGTCGCCCGGTCTGAGCTGCCAAGAGAAGCCGCTCGCCAAGAGCGTCCGCCCGCGACGAGCCCGAGCCAAAATCGAACGCGGGGCTCTGCGCCAAGTGGCTTCGCGGCAGGCCCTGCATCTCCGCGTAGATCTCGAGAACGACGCGACGGGCCTCCGGCTCGCGGTACTTGAAGGCGTAGATGATCCAGGCCAACTCGCTCCGCGACTCCTCGCGCGCCTCGGCGTCGACGGACCGCGGATCGAGCTCGATTTCCACGTCGCCGAACGGGCCTCGAAACAGCCACTGGTTGCGCAGCCAACTCATCCCCGCAACCGGGACAGTATCATCTGCTTGTCGTCATGGCATCACTGCCGCGGCGGCGCCGACGGGCGAGCGCACCGCGTGGTTGGCGATCACCGTTGGCATCAATCAATGCGCCGCAAGATTGGCCCCCCTGGGCGGACGGTGGACTGTGGCCGCGTGGACCGCGCCGCTTATTGACTCGCCGCCCGTCTCGCACCAAGCTCCGCTGGTGTTTCGCGCACGACGCAAGGGGCTCATCGTCGAAGGGGCCGCACGGCGCTGTCCGTTAGCCGTCGGTCCCGCGAAGAGCTTTGGAGAGGGTGGCATGCCACGCGCGAACGCGGCGCGGCAGCAGCGATCGCATGTCCAGTGACGGCGTACGGCCGCGAGACAGCGCGTGGGGTGCGCCCGCCCCGGGTGACCTGATCGCCGGAAAATACGAGGTCGAGGGCACGCTGGGCGCCGGGGGAATGGGCGTGGTGGTCATCGCCCGGCATCGTCAATTGGGGCAGCGCGTCGCTGTGAAAGTCATGAGGGCCGAGGCGGGCCGCGACGAAAACGCCGTCGAACGCTTCTTGCGCGAAGCACGTGCCGTGGT
>CALFNG010000175.1 GCA_937902985.1 uncultured Myxococcales bacterium | reverse complement strand
GCCCACAGTCCCCACAGCCTCCACGACCAATGTTCGTAAGGTCGCGAAACCACGAAGAGCGGCGCGGCGTCCGAGGTCCCCCGATCCGCTACCCCCACCTTCGACGAAGAGCGCGATAACCACGGGCGCGACGGACGAGCGTCTCCAGTTATTGTTCAGCGCTTCGAGGCGGCCGACCGGCGGCCGGTGCTCGGCGAGAGCGACGATCTCGTTCCAACGTTCATCGAGGGTGTCGTGCAGGCGCCGCAGGGCGGGAACATCGCGACGTGCAGTCCGACGCAGGATGCGCTTCAACCCGATCTCGGTCGGGTCGGGGGCCGGCGCGGTGGTGTACAGGAGAGCCTATCTGTTTCCGTCCCTTTCGGTTGACGGTGCCTCACGAGCTGCGCCATCACTCCGTCTCCGCCCCCCGCCACATCGAACTGGACGGGCGGATTTCCCGCATCCAGCTCACCGCGAAGGCGTCATCCATCGGGGTTATGATTCCGTTCTGCTGGTGCGCGCTTTGGCGCGTGTGTACACGATGCGGTAGTCCGAAAAGAGGCCCCACGTCCCGTACACGACGTCGTTACTCCACCGCTTCCAGCCGAATCCCCTGCGCTGGCTCCTGCGTGCCACAAACCGCCTCACGCTGCGTTCGACGTAGAACCGCACGTTGCCGAACGCCCGACTCGAATTGCCCACCCGGAAGTAGTTCACCCAGCCTCGGGTGATTACGTTCACCCTCGTGACGGCCACCTGCGTCGGCAGGTGCCTGCTGGCCCGGAGCGTGTCACGCACCGAACGCAGCAGCCCGGTGATCTTCTTCCTTCGAGGAGTCAGATGCGGATATCCTCGGCCGGTCTTCGCGCTCGGTACCCACCGAAACTCGAAGCCCAGGAACGCGAAGACGGCGCGGGGCTCGGTCATCTGGACCACCCGCGTCTTCTCCGTGTTGAGCGACACGCCGATCGCTTCCGCCTCTCGGCGGATTCGTTCGAGCGCTCGATCGGCCCACTTCCGGCCCCTGTCGGAGTCGGGAGCCAGCACGACCATGACGTCGAGGTATCGCGCATACGTGATGAAGTCGCCTCCTCGATCCAGTGCGTGATCGAGGTCGTTCAGCGCAACATTCGCAACGAGGGGGGAGAGAGGCGACCCCTGCGGGACGCCTCGTTTCCCGGTGCTCTTCAGGAACTGCTTGAGCATCGCCAGCACCTTGGCGTCGACGACCCGTCTCGCCAACTTCGCCAGCATCCGATCGTGTCGGAGATTGTCGAAGTAGCGGGAAAGGTCGACGTCGACGACGCGATGTTTGCGCTGCCGCAGCCCGGTTCGCACCTTTTCCACCGCGTCGTGCGCTGAGCGTCTCGGGCGTGCCCCGAAGGAGCTGTCCGAGAAGTCGGCTTCGAAGATCGGTTCCAAGATGAGTCGGAGGGCGCCTTGGGCTACGCGATCTCGAATCGCTGGGATCGAGATCACGCGGACCTTGCCGCCTTCCTTTGGAATCTCTCTTCGTCGGTAGGGCATGGGACGGTAGGTCCCCGCGCGGATTTGGTCGGCGAGTCCCGCGAGGAACTCGCCGAGGCCGCGCGCCTCAATCGACTCGAACGTCTCGCCGTCGATCCCCGGTGCTCCGCGGTTTCGCTTCGCCTCCTGGTATGCGACTTCGAGCGTTTCGAGCTTGGTGAGGTGAACGTGCAGTCCCCAGAAATGATGCGCAGGGGCGGATTTCGCCCGATGGCCTATCTTTGCTCGAAGCTCTTGCAGACTGATGGTGGGCTTTGTCATCCCGCTCCTGCCTCGCCTCTCACGCCGAATGCCTCCGGCAGGGCCCCTTCGCTCGGCGGGCGTTACCCCGCGTCAACACTCCTACGGACCCGTCCGCCAGGCTCTCGCCTTCGCCGCACTTCGCCTTTCGGCTCGTGCGACTACCTTGCTTCCGCGGGTTTTCTCCGCGGGGCGAGGAGCCCTTCCCTGTTTTCACCTAGTGCAGCCATTCCATTGACCTGACCGGTTTCGCTGTCCATGGGCGGGCAGACGTGTTCCATGTCGGGGATGATAAAGCGCTACATCGTCAACCTGACGCGGGCAGAACGCGAGGCGTTGGAGGGGATCGTAAAGCGGGAGCGTGTCTCGGGGGTGAAGCGGCAGCGAGCGAGCATTTTGCTCAAGGCTGACGATGACTTGACGGACCAGGAGATTGCCGAGGAGGTGGAGGTAGGGGTCAGGACCGTCGCCCGCGTTCGGCAGCGCTGCATCGACCGGGGGGTGGTGGCGAGCCTGGAGCGAAAGGCCCAAGAGAACCCATCTCGACCTCGGAAGCTCGACGGTGCAGCGGAGGCTCGATTGGCGCAGCTCGCATGCAGCGATGCGCCCGAGGGCCGATCGCGGTGGACCCTGTCGCTGCTGGCCGACAAGCTTGTGGAGCTGAAGGTGTTCGAATCTGTCAGCACCAGCACGATCCAGCGCGGTCTAAAAAAAACGAGATCAAGCCTTGGCTAGAGAAGCGCTTCTGCATCCCCCCGCAGCACAATGGCGCGTTCGTATGCGCCATGGAGGACGTGCTCGAAGTCTACCATCGCCCCTACGACGCGGCTCGACCGCAGGTTTGCCTCGACGAAACAAGCAAGCAGTTGCTTGAGCATACCCGCGTGCCTCTCCCGGCAAGACCCGGAGCCGTGGCGCGAGTGGACGACGAGTACAAGCGGTGCGGCACCGCGAATATCTTCGCCGCTGTCGAACCCCTGACGGGCTGGTGCCTGATGCAGGCGACCGAGCACCGTACCAACATCGACATGGCTCACTTCCTTCGCCGCCTCAGCGATGAAGCCTTTCCGAACGTCACCGCCATTGTCCTGGTTATGGACAACCTCAGCACGCACACGCTCTCGTGCCTGTACGAAGCCTTCCCGCCCGCAGAGGCCCGACGCCTGACGGAACGATTCGAGGTCCACTACACGCCGAAGCACTACACGCCGAAGCACGGCAGCTGGCTCAACGTGGCCGAGATCCTCCTCTCCTCCCTCGCCAGGCAGTGCCTCGACCAGCGCATCGGCAGCCTCGCCCGGCTCCGCGCAATCCTCTCCGCTTGGCGCGATGCGCGTAACACGGGCCGCGTGAAGTGGCGCTTCACCACCGCCGACGCGAGGATCAAGCTCCACCGTCTCTACCCGTCACTCCCGTAGAATCGGTGCACTAGGACCCTTGCTCACGTGCCGCCGGCCTCTACCCCGCCGGGCGACCTACTCGCAGATCGCTTTCGGGCAAGTCTGCTGTCTTCGCCGGACAATAGACGGCTCGACACCCGGACTTTATTTGTAACGAGGCATCGTCCAGCCGTTCACTCATCGTTGCGGCCCGTGCGCTTGCTGACCCCACCTCGTGGGGCTTTGTCGGTGGGCTTCGCCGTGGGGATCTCCCGCCCCGGCGCCACCCGAGCTTCGCGGCTTCGATCTCTTGCCGCTTCAGGATTCTCACCTTATGGGCTCATGGGTAACCTCCAGGCATCACTACTGTCCCAAACTCGATCGCCCGGTATTCGGCCCGAATTGCGTTCGCTGCAGAGGCCTGGGTTGGTAGGGTCCGGTGACCGTGCCGTCCGTAGCGCCTGTGCTGGCGAGAAACCCGTCTGCGAGGTCATTCCGCAGCGATTCACGGACGGCCCGGCGCGCGCGTAAGGACCCGGAGCGAGCTGACGCCCCACGCCATCGAGTGGCCGCCGATCAACAGACCTAGCCCCAGACCTGAACGTACGATGCGTAAACAATGCGTTGGAGAGAACTTGTGAGGGGCGACTTTGCTCGAGGAGACCCTAGGACCGAGCAAAGCGGCCGGGAGCACAGGCCCGCTGTCGCTCCGGCCGCCGGGCTCGACCGTCCCCGCGTCGGATAGAGCATGGACCCCTTCTCGCGGTGCCTCCCCCCAAGTGACGACCAGTGCTGTTCTGGGCCGCCTACGTTCTGACGAGACCGCTCGGTGCAACTCTGGGCGACACGCTCACGAGCCGACTGCCGACTGCGGACGGCGGATTGAACCTCGGACGTATCAGCTCATCGTTCGCGATGGCGGGCGCCATGGTCGTCGTGGTCGCTCTCACCTCGTTGCGGAAAGGGTACACGAGCCCGAAGGCTGTTCGTTGAATCATGGCTCCTCGAAAAGGTTTGCCCGCCTTTCAGACCCTCGCGCCACGCACGTTCGGGGCACCTCCGAACGGCCTCGAACCAGACCTGCCTGCTTCGCAGACGCTCTGGTTACTAAGCAATTGATCTGCTCTTTTTGTGTTTGGAGGTACGATATGGTGCGCGCCCGTGAGGTTCTTGCCGGCGGGGCGGGAATCGCTTTCGTCATCCTTGTGGCTTCGTCCGGCGGATGCGGCGGAAGCAAGGGCAACCCCCTCTCCGGCGAAGACGGCGGGGGAGACGACGCCACCGCCACGTCATCGTCGGGCGCGAACGGGAGTAGCGGGAGCGGCACCAGCAGCGGCGGCCTGTTCACTTCCAAAGGAGGCGACGCAGCGTCGGGCGCGTGCTCCGGCGCCGGTCTGATCTGTGCGGTCCCGCAAGGGTGCACGACGAGCGTGAGCGGAACGGTTTACGACCCGGCGGGCGCGAACCCCCTCTACAACGTCGTCGTCTTCGTTCCGAACGATCCGAGTGGCGCGCTGACGCCGATCAAGGAGGGTACGAACACCTGCAGCTCCTGCGACGTGTCGATCGGCGACTACGTGACGGCGACGACCTCCGCGGCCGACGGCAGCTTCACACTGACGGGCGTCCCGGCGGGGACGAAGATCCCCCTCGTCGTGCAGATCGGCAAGTGGCGTCGCGAGACGTTCTTGCCGACGGTCAAGGCCTGCGCGAATACCCCCATCGTCGGCTCGTCGCTCACGCGCCTTCCCGCGAGGCGTTCCGAAGGAGACATCCCCCAGATGGCCCTCGTGACGGGCGGCGCCGACAACCTCGGCTGCTTCCTCGAGGGGGTCGGGCTCGATCCGAGCGAGTACTCGGCACCCCATGCGGGCGGGCGGCTCGACATCTATCAGGGTCAAGGCGGCGGACGGGGCGGCGGCGGCGGCGGCGCTCCCGGCCTCTCGACCGGCGGGACCGCCGGAGACTGCACGACCGACAACCCGAACTGCGTCTGGAACGCGAAGGCCAATCTCGAGGCGTACGACATCGTTCTCCTCGCCTGCGAGGGCGACACGTACGATCCGGCCGAGTCCATCCAGAAGAACACGAACAAGACGCCCGCCTCGAAGCAAGCGCTGCACGATTGGCTCGACGAGGGCGGGAAGGTCTTCGCGACGCACTTCCACTACACGTGGTTCAAGAACAGTCCGCAGGCCGATTTCCAGGGCGTCGCCACCTGGCTCGGGCATTCGACCGGCGCGGACAACGCGCTCTACAACATCGACACGAGCTTTCCCAAGGGCAAAGTCTTCAACCAGTGGCTCGGACTCGTCGGCGCGCTCTCCGGAACTCAGATCAATCTGACGAGCGTGGCCGAGAGCGTCGCCGCGGTCAACGCGCCCACGCAACGCTGGATCTACAACCCCGCGCGCGACCCGCAAGACGGCCAGTCGAACAACACCAAGTATCTTTCGTTTCTCACGCCGGTCGGCGGGATTCCGATCAAGACCGCCGACGCCGGAGAGACCGGCGCGCAGTACTGCGGCAAGGCGGTGTTCAGCGATCTTCACGCGGGCGGCAGCCCGATGGGCGCCATCCCCGGCGCGTGCTCCGGTCCGCCGCTGAGCGCCCAGCTCAAGGCGCTCGAGTTCCTCTTCTTCGACCTCTCCGCGTGCGTCTCGATCGACAGCCTCCCCCCGCCCCCTCCGCCGCAACCGACGAAGTAAGGGCGAGGTCTGAAATATCGAACGATCAAGGCAATAGGTGCACTGGGGTGCCATCGCCGCGGCGGACTTCTTCAGCGTGGAGGTGCTCACGCGAGGGGCTCGTACGCTACCTCGTGCTGTTTGTCATCGACCTCAAGACTCGACGCCTTCACGTCGCCGGCGTCACCTCTCAGGCCGACGGGGCTTGGATGGCGCAGATTGCCCGCAACCTCACCGACGCCGCAGCGGGCCCGCTGACGGGCT
>CALFNG010000174.1 GCA_937902985.1 uncultured Myxococcales bacterium | reverse complement strand
GAAGGTGCGTGTCTCGGACCGCGCACGCCGCTCGACCGCCCGCGACACGGTGACCACCAGCGTGTCTCGGTGAACGTCGATTCCTGCACAAACCGGGTAGAGAACGTCCATCACTTCCTCCTGCCGGTCGCGCGGCTCGCGACGATGGAACATCCTGCTCTTCGTGCTCACGGCCCGTACTGGCGCCGCTGCAACACCCTTCGGTACGTCGAGCCGACCGCCAAACTACCCGACGAGGTCGAGCCATCAATGGAAGTTGGGGCGCTTTTGACCGGCCGGTGCCTCGTAGCACCGCGGGCGCGATGACGCCCGCGCGAGCAACGTTTTCATCGCCCCGGTGAAGCGCAGCTTCATGCCCAACTACTCGCCGGGCCAGTAGGTCCGTAGGTCCATCGTCTCCATAGCTCTCCGCAACCCGCCAAGTCGAAGTCTCCACGCCCGCAAGGTTCGGGGGCTTCGATCTTTTGGTGCAAAGTCAGGAGCCTTGGCTATGTTCGTCCTCGTGAGTTCCTCCAAGTCTCTGGTCCCTGCGACCGTCGGAGTTCAGTCACCGGCACCAACTGAAGGGCATGCAATCACGTTCGGGGACGAGCATGTCCCTGCGCGTCGATCCGGACACGACCGACGGGCGGCTTCCAATGGCTTTTTTCAGGGGCCGCCACAATCTACTCGATCTTCAGACTGCCGTCGCTTTCACCACTACGGATCCCGCGGAGACTGCGGTTCTTGTCGCAGGTCAACGGATTACGCAATGGCTCGGACGCTATCCATCGATGGTCGCCGCGGACGCCAATCCAACCGCGTGGAGATTGGAGCCCCGGGTCACGATCAACGCTTGCGCGGGTTTGTTCTTTGGCTGCGTGGCAGAATCTGCCCGCAGGTTGTGGCGTCGGCACGGCGCTGGAAAGACCGAGGCCGAGCATGTCGCCAAGGACTTAGACCATGGAACGCGGGGAGACAACGTGCGCCGAGCTTCCGCATCCTTGATCGGGAGCGTGCGTTGATCCCTAGACAAATTCGGATTGCCGCCTGTATCGTTGAAAGGTAGCCCTCCTGCGTGCGTCAGGCGATCGCGCGCCGGCTCACCCGCCAAGATCTCTTGCAAGCCTCACATTTACCGTTCGCTGCCGGCCTCGAGTGGAAGGGGACCGAGCGGTACGCCGTGCTCCGTCGCGTCGGCGAAGGGGGTATGGGCGTCGTTTACGAGGCGCTCGATCGGGAGGGTCGCCGCAACGTTGCCCTGAAGACATTGCGGCACATAGACCCGAACTCCCTCTACCTCCTCAAGCAAGAGTTTCGCGCCCTCTCGGACGTGCACCACCGCAACCTCGTGCACCTCTACGAGCTCGTTCAGCCTGACGCCGGCCCTCTCTTCTTTGCCATGGAGCTGGTCGAAGGCACGGACTTCATCGAATACGCGCAGCGCGCCCCTCGAGGTCGCCGCGACGGGTCGTCGTCCACCACGATCCATTCAGGGGCCGGTAACTATCTCACCCGTCACGGGGCCTTGCGACCGGAGCACAGATCCATCGCACCTGTCCCCATGGTCCCCACGGTCCGCGACCTGCCGACGCGTGCCGACCCGGGTAGGCTGCGTCCCGCGCTCCGCCAGCTCGTGCAGGGCCTGCGGGCCCTGCATCAGGCCGGCAAGGTGCACCGCGACGTCAAGCCCTCGAACGTCCTCGTCACGGCTGAGGGTCGCGTCGTCATTCTCGATTTCGGTATCGCCCTCGAGCTTGCGCACGCGGCCGACGAGAGCGAGGGAGCGTCCGTCGGCACGCCCAAGTACATGTCTCCGGAGCAGGCCGTCGGCGAGGTCCTGACGCCAGCGAGCGACTGGTATGCGGTCGGCGTGATGCTCTACGAAGCGCTGGCCGGGCAGCTGCCGTTCGAAGGCTCGAGCGCCGACGTACTCTCTCGAAAGGTGATCGAGGAGGCCCCCCCACCGAGCACCTGGGCGCTCGGGATCCCGCCCGACCTCGAGGAGCTCTGCGTCGCCCTCATCCGACCGGAGCCCTCCGGGCGACCCGACGGCGCAGAAATCCTGAGACGGCTCGGGGCGGTCGGCCGCTCCAGCTTATTTCCCCCGGAGCCCCAGCGCGCCAACGAGGCCCATTCACCGCTTCTCGTCGGACGCGAGCCGCAGCTGCGAGCCCTTCGTGAGGCGCTCGAGCAGGTAACCACCGGCCAGGCCGTGACCTTGCGCGTCGGCGGCGGGGCGGGCATGGGCAAATCCGCCCTCGTCCAGCACTTCCTCGGGGAGCTCGGGGCGAGCGGCCAGGTCGAGATGCTGTGCGGCCGCGCGTATGAGCGCGAGTCCGTCCCGTACAAAGCGGTCGACAGCCTGGTGGACTCGCTCGCGAAGGTGCTGATTCGCGTTGAAGAGACCGAAGGGCCCTTGAAAACCCCTGAGCACGCCTCGGCGCTCGTTCGTTTGTTCCCGGTCCTTATGCGCGTTCCGAGCTTCGCCAACCTTCCGGAGCAGGCGGTCGACGACGCGCAGGGCGTGCGGCACAAGGCGTTCGGCGCGCTTCGCGGCCTTCTCGGGTCGCTCGCGCGCCGCAGACCTTTGGTGCTCTACATCGACGACGTGCAGTGGGGCGACGTCGACAGCGTCGCGCTCCTGAGGGAGGTGGCTCGGCCCCCGAAGGCGCCGCCCTTGCTGCTCCTCTTGACGTACCGCGAGGAGGAAGCCGCGACGAGCCCGTTCATGATCGAGATGAACGACCGCTGGCCTTCTGGGGCCGACCTCCGGGACGCCAGGGTCGGGCCCCTCGACGTGCGTGACGCGCAACGCCTCGCGCTCGAGTGGATTGGCGCCTCGGACGAGGTCGCGCAGCGGACCGCGCGAGCCGTCGCTCGCGAGGCCGGGGGGAGCCCGTTTCTCGTCGAGGAGCTGGTCCGAAGCAACCGCGACCGCGCGAGCGCGACCGACGCGACGCTCACGGTGCTGACGCTCGCCGAGATCGTGGGCGACCGTCTCGATCGGCTGCCTGCCGCGGCGCGCCGTCTGGCCGAGGTCGTGGCGGTGGGCGGCAGGCCCCTGACCGCCTCGGTGCTGACCGAGGCCTGCGGCGAGGCGATCGTTACCGACGACCACGTCGAACTCTTGCGCAGCACCGGCATGGTCCGCGTGGGTTTTCGCGACGGACGCGAGGTCATCGAGCCCGGACACGATCGCATTCGCCAAACGATTTTCGAGCAGCTCCCGCCTGATGTTCTGCGCACCCACCATGGAGGCGTCGCCCGGGCGCTTGAAGCGGGGGGCGGCGGCGACCTCGAGGCCATCGCCATTCACCTGTTGGGGAGCGGAGACCCGGAACGCGGCGCGCGCTACGCCGAGCGGGCCGCCGATGAAGCCGCCGCCAAGTTGGCGTTCGACCAGGCGGCCCGCCTCTACCGCATGGCGCTCGAAACTCTCCCGCGCACGCTCGACGAAGCACGGTCCATGCGAACTCGGCTCGCGACCATGCTGGAGCAGGCAGGGGATCGTGGCGAGGCGGCCAAGGTCTATCTCGAGGCGGCCGAAGGCGCCGCACCCCTCGCGCGTGTGGACCTCGAGCGCGCGGCCTGCGGGCAACTGCTCCTCTCCGGCCGCATCGACGAGGGTGTGGCGCTCTTGCGTCGGGTGCTCGCCGCTGTCGGCCTTAAGGCGCCTCGAACCCCGCTCGGCGCCATCCTGTCTCTTCTCTTTCACACCCTCGTCCTTCGCATTCGGGGGTTCAAGTTCGAGGAGCGGTCGCCCGAAGAGGTATCTCTCGAGGATCAAGTCCGCCTGGCCACGCTCCATACGGTTGCCCTTGGCTTCTCGGTCGTGGACGTCGTGTTGGCGGCGTGCATGCAAGCACGCTTCCTGCGCCTCGCGCTCGACGTGGGCCATCGCGCGCACGTCCTCGAGGCGACGGCCTCCCAGTTTTCCCAACTCGCCAGCCAAGGCGGACCGATCGGCAAAGCCGAGCTGGACACGTACGCGATTGCCGAGCGCCTCTCGAAGACCCTCAATACCCCAGACGCCAAGTCGTACCTCGCGGTTTGCCAGGGGCTGGCCTTCTTTCAGCGGGGCGAGTTTAAGAAGGCGCGCGAAGTCCTTTTCAGCCCCATCACGATGCAGTACCGCAAGACGTCGCTCGGCAAGCTCTTCGGCGTTTATTCGCTCCACTATGTCGGCGAGCTGCGCGAACAGGCCCGTCGCGCTGGGCGCCTGCTGGCGGATTCCGAACGACGCGGCGACATGTTCACAGCCGTCAACCTGCGCGCGGCGCCCTTCGTAGACTGCTGCCTCGTCGCGGACGACCCTGATGGAGCCCGGGAGCACATTCGTGTCGCGCTGGCGACCTGGACGCAGCGTGGATTCCACATCCAGCACTGGCAGGCGATGGTGTGGGGGGCGCAGATTGACCTCTACGTGGGCGACGCGGCGGCCGCTTACGACCGGCTCGAGCACAACCACCGTACCTACCGGAGGAGCCTGCTCGACCATTCGCAGTTCGTCCGCGCGATGACGCATTTCATACGCGGGCGCGCCGCAGTGGCTTCGGCCGAGGACGCGCCGCCGGACGTCAGGCGTACCCGCCTCAAGGAGGCGCGCGCGGAGGCACGGCGACTCGAGCGGGAAGGCATGCCGTGGACCGCAATGCTCGCGAGCTTGACCGTCGCGGCGATCGCGAACGCCGAGGGTGACAAGACAGCGGCGGCGACCGCGCTTCGGCGGGGCATCGAGCAGGCCGCGGCCACCGACATGCTCCTGTACGCAGCGGCGGCCCGCCATCAGCTCGGCTGCTTGCTAGGGGGCGACGAGGGGGATGAGTTGCGTCGGCAAGGCGAGAGCGCGATGGCTTCGGAGGGAGTGCGCGCTCCGGCGCGGATGGCGACGATGATCTTGCCCGGGCGATGGGGGCTCAGCGCCGCGATTGTGCCAATGAGTAGGACAAAGGAGGCGGTTCTCGATGGCACGACCATGCCGTAGCTTGTAGGGGACCGTCTCAGCGCCCGCAGCGTACACTCGCCGCGATGGTCGTGAGGAGAGGGGAATGTCGCAGAGCTCCGAGTTGGGCACGCGTGGAGAGCCCGCCCCGCGGCCTCTCGACTGGATCGGAACGGCTCGTTACCAAACCCGACGAAGAGGCTCCGATGACGAGTATCGACCAGGCGAGGACCGAAGTGCAACGCGCGATGCGCACCGTCGTGGCGATCGCGGATCGAGGTACTCCGACTGCGGCGGCGCAGGTGGAACAGGAGCTATGGAGCGCGATGCTTGACCTGGGGCGGACGCTGATGGCGCTCTACTTTGCGCGGCAGGCGGCGCGTTGGACGGGCCGGTCGTACCGCGTCCTGTCCGAGAACTCGATCGGCCGCGTTATGCGGCGTCCCGCCGATAGTGGCCCAGTACGCCGCCGAGGCGTTCGTGGCGTCGGATCGCTC
>CALFNG010000173.1 GCA_937902985.1 uncultured Myxococcales bacterium | reverse complement strand
GACTGGAGTTCAGACGTGTGCTCTTCCGATCTCGACGGGCCTCTTCAGCGAGCTCGAGTCGCGGGTGAGGCTGGCCGGAACGACGAAGGGAATTTGATCGTCTCATCAGGGACTGGCGACGATCGGGATCGTGGGGCGCCGCTCTTTGTTCGGCTTGGGGGATGCGGCGAAGGTCGTCGCCCATCGAAAGCGTCTCCATGTGACGGAGACGGAGCTATGGCGCGAAGCCGCGCGAGCTAAAGGCGCGACGCAGGGGAACGGAAAGGAGGGCTGGAGCGTGGCGATCTACGTGGTGAGAAACGGAATCCTTCGCGCCACGCTCAGCGTCGGCAGCGCTCCCATCGAGGGCCTCGACTTTCATCGACGCCCTTCGGACGATCACGCGGGCGGTAGGGTAGGGGCGGGCTACCATTGGGACGTGTTCTATCCCCTGCGCCGAAAGCACGAACTCGTGCCGCAGCCGGCCGATCGCGACGCCGCACTCGCCGCGCTCATCGAACGGTGGCGCATCGACTTGCTTCAGGAGACACAGGGGACCCTCACGTCATGACCAGCGAGAACGACCAGCTTCTTGAGCAGGCGGCGGGACGACTGCGCGATGCGGTTCTCCAGACCATCACGCCTAGCCTCGGGACGCTCACACTTGGACTAAAGTCGTCGACGGGTCGCGAGATTCCGTTACTCCTTCAGCGCCTGGCGAACGGCGAGATCCTCGTGTCCGACGGCGGCGAGACGTGGGGCGAGCTGGTGATGACCGGCCACGCCCGCGCCCGTCCTACTGTCGCCCAGCTCGAACGCATCAAGAGGCTCGCGAAGCTCTACGAGCTCGGATGGGAACCGAACGAACGCGCATTCGAAGCGCGGTGCACCCTGGAGACGCTCCCCGACGTCGCGGGGCGAGTGACATCGGCTTCAATCGCGCTCGATGGCTTTCGAGCGCTCAGCGAAGATGCCGACGTGATCCGTGTCGCACGGCGGCCCCGTCTCTCCGGCTTTTCGGGGCGAATTGCAAGGGCGGCCGGCCGCTACGGCTGGGATGCGACGCCACACACGTCGATGCCTGGCAAGACTGGCTTCCCGTGGCCCACGGCGGTTGTGCTGAAACGACGAGGCCAGAGCGTCGGTGTCCGTCTGAGTCGGTCGAGCCCGGAGGTTGCGCTCGAGCAGGCCGTCGGCTGCGCCGTCGACACCGACACTCCGATCGTCCTCCTGAGTCGAGCCGATATTCCGAAGGACCTCATGGGCAAGCCCTGGCGAGTGGAGGTTCTCCCGGGGCTGGCTAAGGGCCGTGACGTGTTCGCAGCAGCGGATCGCTTGACCGCCGGAGGCTGAACGACGATGCCCCCTCCCCGCACCGGCAACGTCCGAAAGCACGCGAACGGCTACAGCGCCCGCATCCGCATCGGACCCAAAGAGCGGCCCTCGTTCGACCTGGCCGTGAGGACCGACGATGCCGCGGAGGGGCGCGCCGCGTTCCTGGCCGACCTCGCGTCTCGCTTGCGCCCCGTGGCGGCCCCCGACGAGATCAAGGCGATCCTTGAAGCCGCGGGCGGCGCCAGCACGGAGAAGGGTCTCCAGCAGGTAAAAGACGCGGCCGATGCCATCGCCAACGGCGAGACGACGAAGGCCACGAGCGCGATGGCGCCGACGTTCGCGACGTTCGCCGCGGACTGGACGAAGGGCGAGCTCCGAAAGAAGTACCCGGACCACGTGCGGGCCAAAGACTCGACGCGGGACACGCAGGTGTTGCGCGACTTCATCAACCCGGCGCTCGGCACGACGCGCATCGCCGACGTGACGCTCGAGGACGCCGAGCGGGTCATGGCCAAGCTGCCGCCCGAGCTCGCCCCGCGTTCGCGAAAGCTCGTCGCGCAGTGCATGCGCAAGGTGCTCTCGCTCGCCGTCTACCCGGGGCGTTACCTCACGAGCAACCCAATCCCGCGCGAGTGGATGCCGAAGATCCCGAAGAGCGCCAACAAGGCGAAGGCGTGCCTCTACCCCGCCGAGGACGCCAAGCTCCTCGCGTGCGAGGCCGTCCCGGTCGAGCGCCGGCTCGCCTACGGCATCCTGGCCAGGGAGGGCATGCGCGCGTCCGAGCTCGGCGCGCTCCGATGGCGCGACGTCGACCTAGAGCACGGTCGCTTGCGGCTCGACGAGAACAAGACGGACGATCCGCGGGCGTGGGCGCTCTCGCCCGACGTCGCGCGAGCGCTCGCGTGGTGGAAGAAGGAGGCGGCCGGAACGGCAAACGATCTCGTGCTGCGGATCGACCTCGCCAACGGAGCCTGGTGGCTGCGGGGCGACGACGGCTGGACCGAGGGCGACAAAACGAAAGGGCCCGGGGATCTGCGAACCGCCGGCGTCACCCGTCGCGAGCTCTTCGAGCGCACGCCGTCCCGTCAGCCGATCCGCCTGCACGATCTCCGCGCCACGTTCGTCACGGTCTCGCTGGCCAACGGAAAGACGGAGCAATGGGTGTCCGACCGCACCGGCCACAAGTCGAGTCAGATGATCGCGACCTACGCTCGACAGGCCCGCACCTGGTCGGAGCTGGACCTCGGAACCCTTGGCCCGCTCGACGGACTGCTCCCCGAGACGCGGGCGGCGCGCCCGAGAGGCAAGCGACCCGCGAAGCCGGCCGAGCCCCCACCTGATTGGGCCACGATTGGGCCGGAACTCGAGGTGCGGAAGGGATTCGAACCCTCGTATGACGGTTTTGCAAACCGTTGCCTAACCACTTGGCTACCGCACCATTTTTTTTGAATGATTCTGGCTGTTTGCGTCTGCCTGATGCTCGCCTACTCCTGACCCGTTGAACGATTCGTTGGACGATTCAGGGTCGACGGGGGCGCGGAAGATGCCACAACCGGGGCGCCCGGCAAAGCGATCCGGATCGTGCCGACGGCATTGGCGAGCTGGGCGAGGTTCGGGGCCTGGTAGCGAGCGCTCCTCGGCCTCGGCCGGCGTGGCGCCGATGAGAGCACTCCGCGCGTTCGCATCGACCGTGGCGCCGACCGAGCGCGCGAAGTCCCCGTCGAGCGTCATCGCATCGACGTGCGAGAGCCGCGCCGCCAGGTCTTGCGCATCCGGGCCCTTCCTCGCCGTCGCACCCCCCCCTCAAACACCAGATCTTCGCGCCTTTGCGGTTCTCCCGCGGTCTACCCGAGCCGAGCGAGCACCGCGGCGCCCATCTCGCTCGTCGAGAGCGACTTGTCGCCGCCGAGGTCGGCCGTGCGGGCTCCGTTCGAGACGGCCTCATCGACCGCCAGCTCCACCGCGCGCGCCTCGACTTCGAGGTCGAGCGAGTGCCGCAGAAGCATCGCGGCGCTCATGATGGTGCCGAGGGGGTTCGCGATCCCCTTGCCCGCGATGTCAGGCGCCGAGCCGTGGATCGGCTCGTAGAGGCCGCGCGTGCCGTCGCCGAGCGACGCGCTCGGGAGGAGGCCCAGCGAGCCGGTGATGACCGCGGCTTCGTCGGTCAAGATGTCGCCGAACATGTTCTCGGTGACGACGACGTCGAACGACTTGGGCGCCGTCACGAGGCGCATGGCGCACGAGTCGACGAGCTGGTGCTCGAGACGCACGCTCGGGTCTTCGGCCGCGACCTGCACGGCGACTTCGCGCCACAGGCGCGACGACTCGAGCACGTTGGCCTTGTCGACCGACGTGAGCAGCTTGCGGCGGCCGGCCGCGAGCTTGAGCGCCATGCGGATGACGCGGCGGATCTCGACGTCGGTGTACACCAGCGTGTCGACGGCGCGCGTGTGGTCGCCGACCTTCTCGCGGAGCCGGGGCTCGCCGAAGTAGAGCCCACCGGTGAGCTCGCGCACGAAGAGGATGTCGACGCCGGCGATACGGTCTTCTTTTATGGGAGAGGCCGCCATGAGGGCCGGGTGCACGCGCACCGGACGCAGGTTTGCGTAGAGCCCGAGCGTCTGCCGGATCGCGAGGAGCCCTTGCTCCGGGCGCACCTTGGCGCGCGGGTCGTCCCACTTGGGGCCGCCGACGGCGCCGAGCAAGACCGCGTCGGACGCCTGACACGCGTCGACCGTGGTCCTGGGCAGAGAGCCGCCGGTCGCGTCGATCGCCGCGCCGCCGATGAGGTGCGTCGAGAACGTGAACGTGTGTCCGAATCGCTTCGCGACGCGCTCGAGCACCTTCTGGGCCTCGGCCACGACCTCGGGGCCGATGCCGTCACCCGGAAGCAAGACAAGATTCGCCGTCGTCATCACGCTGCACCTTTTCTGACTTGGCTCGCGGGGGCGTGCGCGAGCGCTTCAGTCGAGGGTTCGGCCTCGCGAGCAGTGCCCGCCAGAGCCAGCCCGTACTCGATTCCGTCGGCCAGGGCCAGCCAGGAAGCTTCGAGCACGTTGGGGGACGCGCCTACCGTCGACCAGCGCTCCTCGCCGTAGCTCGTGTCGATCATCACGCGCACGATCGCCGCCGTGCCGGCCACGCTGTCGAGGATGCGGACCTTGTAGTCTTCGAGGCGAATGCCGGCGATCTCCGGGTAGGCGCCCGCGAGCGCCTTTCGCAGGGCGGCGTCGAGCGCGCCGACCGGGCCGTTGCCCTCGGCGGCCGTGTGGATGATCTCGCCGCGGACCCGGATCTTGATGGTCGCCTCGGAGAACGCCTCTTCGCGCTCGCGCCGGCCGACGATGACCTTGTAGTCGACGAGCTCGAACGGCGCCCCGTAGCCGACCGACTCGCGGCGCATCATGAGCGCCACCGACGCCTCGGCCGCCTCGAAGGCGAAGCCTCGCGCCTCGCGCTCCTTGAGGTCGCGGAGGACCGACGTGGTCGCGCCGGCTTCGAGCGTCACCTCGAACTCTTCGGCCTTCGCCAGCAGGTTGCCGCGACCCGAGAGCTCGCTCACGACGACGCGCGTCTTGTTGCCGACGAGCGCGGGGTCGACGTGCTCGTACGCGCGCGGATGGCGCCGGATCGCCGCGACGTGGACGCCCCCCTTGTGCGCGAACGCGCTGCGGCCGACGTACGCGGCGTGCGCGTCGGGGGCCAGGTTCGCGATCTCGGCGGCCTGCCAGGCCACGTGGGTCAAGGTCGCCAGGGCGCCCTCGCGCAGGCAGGGCCGGCCCATCTTGAGCTCGAGGTTCGGGACGATCGAGCAGAGGTTGGCGTTCCCGCACCGCTCGCCGTAGCCGTTGAGCGTGCCCTGCACGTGACCGGCGCCCGCGCGCACGGCGGCGAGCGAGTTGGCGACCGCGCAGCCGCTGTCGTCGTGGGCGTGGACGCCGATGCGCGCCCCCACGCGCACGCTCCCGTCCAGGCTTCCGCAAGCCACGATGGATCCGACGCGCTGCTCGATCTCCCAGGGGAGCGTGCCGCCGTTGGTGTCGCAGAGCACGACGGTCTCGGCGCCGGCGCCGGCCGCGGCCCGGAGCGTCTCCATCGCAAACTCGGGATCTTCGCGGTACCCGTCGAAGAAGTGCTCGGCGTCGTAGATCACGCGTCGCCCGTTCGCGACGAGGAAGCCCACGGTGTCGGCGATCATCCGGAGGTTCTCTTCGGAGCCGATCCTCAGGACCTCGCGCACGTGCAAGAGCGACGACTTGCCGAAGATGGTGCACACCGGGGCGCGCGTCTCGAGGAGCGCGACCACCTGCGGGTCCGCGTCGGGCGAGCAGCCGGCGCGGCGCGTCGAGCCGAACGCCGCGAGCGACGCCGTCGTCCACTCGACGTCGCGGGCCCGCTCGAACGCTTCGACGTCTTTCGGGTTCGAGCCCGGCCACCCGAGCTCGACGAACGTGACGCCGAGCCCGTCGAGGAGACGCGCGACGCGGAGCTTGTCGACCGCCGACAGGCTCAGCCCCTCGCGCTGCGCGCCGTCGCGCAGGGTCGTGTCGTAGATCTCGACGACCGGCGCGCCCGGCGTCGAACCGGCGATCGCCGAGCCCGAACCAGGCCATCGGGCAGGCGATGACGGCTGGTCAGGCATGCTTGGCTTCATAGCGATCGATGTCCGCGGAGCGTTCGAGGAGGTACCCGAGCTCGTCGATCCCGTGGACGAGGCACTCCTTGGCGAACGGATCGATCTCGAAGCGCACCGGCGGCTGGCCCTCGAGCGCGACGGTCTGGGCGGGCAAGTCGACCGCGATCCGGGCGGCCGGATCCGCGCGCCGCGCTTCGAGGATGCGGGCGTGGAACGCCGCGTCGACCGCGATCGGCAAGAGGCCGTTCTTCATCGCGTTGCCCTTGAAGATGTCGGCGAACGACGGCGCGATGATGGCCCGGAGGCCCCAGCCGACGAGCGCCCACGGCGCGTGCTCGCGCGACGAGCCGCAGCCGAAATTCTGGCCCGCCACGAGGATCTGGGCCCCCTTCGCGTCGGGGCGGTTCAGCGGGAAGTCGGTATTGACCGATCCGTCGGGCAAGCGGCGCCAGTCGGCGAAGACGCTGTCGCCGAGGCCCTTCTTGTCCGTCACCTTCAGGAAGCGCGCTGGGATGATCTGGTCGGTGTCGACGTTGTCGGCCGGGAGCACGACGAACGTCGCCGCCAGCGTCGTGAAGGGGTCTTTCGCTTCGATCTTCATGTTGCGCCTCCCATCAACGTGCGCGGGTCGGTGACCTTGCCGGTCACGGCCGCGGCGGCTGCGGTCAGCGGCGATGCGAGGAGCGTGCGCCCTCCCCGCCCCTGACGCCCTTCGAAGTTTCGGTTGCTCGTGCTCACGGCGTACTGCCCGGGGCTCAGCTGATCGCCGTTCATGGCGATGCACATCGAGCACCCCGACTCGCGCCACTCGGCGCCGGCGTCTTTGAAGACGACGTCGAGGCCCTCGGCCTCGGCCTGGCGCTTGACCGCCTTGGAGCCGGGGACCACGAGGACGCGCACGTTCGGCGCCACCTTGCGGCCCTTGAACACGCTCGCGGCGGAGCGGAGGTCGCCCATGCGCGAGTTGGTGCACGAGCCGATGAAGACCACGTCGACCCGCTGGCCCGCGATGGGCGCGCCCGCCGTGAGGCCCATGTAGTCGAGCGCCTTGGCGAGCGCGGCCCGATCCGACGCGGTCTCGCCGGTCCCGGCCGCGGGCAGGTTGCCCGTGACCGGGATGCCCATGCCGGGGTTCGTGCCGTAGGTGATCATCGGCGCCAGCGTGTTCGCGTCGAGCGACACCGACGCGTCGAACTTCGCGCCGGGGTCGGTCTTCAGCGTCTTCCACTTCGCGACAGCCGCCGTCCACGCATCGCCCTTGGGGGCGAACCTGCGGCCCTCGAGCCACTCGAAGGTGGTCTCGTCGGGGGCGATCATCCCGGCGCGCGCGCCGGCCTCGATCGACATGTTGCAGACGGTCATGCGCTCTTCCATCCCGAGCGCCTCGATCGCGGTGCCGCGGTACTCGATGACGTGACCGGTCGCGCCGCCGGTGCCGATCTTAGCGATGACCGCGAGGATGATGTCCTTCGCGCCGACGCCCGCGGGGAGCTTGCCGTCGACCCGGACCTCGAGCGTCTTGGGCCGGCTCTGCAAGAGACACTGCGTCGCCATCACGTGCTCGACTTCGCTCGTGCCGATGCCGAAGGCGAGCGCGCCGAACGCGCCGTGCGTCGAGGTGTGGCTGTCGCCGCAGACGATGGTGCACCCCGGCTGCGTCACGCCGAGCTCGGGGCCGATGACGTGCACGATGCCCTGCTCGGCCGAGTCGAGGTCGTAGAGCGTGACCCCGAACTCGGCGCAATTGGCCTTCAGCTTCGCGAGCTGCGCTGCCGCCTGCGGGTCGACCACCGCGAGCCGGCGCGGCAACGTCGGCGTCGAGTGATCCATCGTCGCGACGGTGCGGTCGGTGCGCCGGAACTTGAGCCCGCGCGCGCGAAGGCCGTCGAAGGCCTGGGGCGACGTGACCTCGTGGACGAGGTGGAGATCCACGTAGAGCACCGCCGGCGCGCCGGCGTCTTCGCGAACGATGTGTTCGCTCCAGACCTTCTCGAACAGAGTCCTGGGGCCGGTGCGATCGGTTTGACTGTCGCTCATGGTCGTCCTTCTTGCGCGGCGCGCGGCGTCGCCGGCGAAGCGATTCTCTCGTTGGCCTCGTTGGCTTCGGCGGTCTCGTTTGCGTCGTCCGCATCCGCCGCGACCGCGGGGCGCGCGTCGGACGCGACGAGCATGCGGTTCAGGGCCTTGAGGTAGGCCTTGGCGCTCGCCACGATGATGTCGGTGTCGGCGGCGGTGCCGTGAAAGACCGGCGCGCTGGCGTCGTGCTGCGGGTTCTTCGTGGTCTTCGTGTCGGGCTCCGAGAGCGACTGCACGCGCACCGTCACCTCGCCGAGCGCGTCGATCCCTTCGGTCACCGAGCGCACCGAGAACTCGAGGAGCGCGGCCGGCTTCGCGACGAGCTCGTCGATCGCCTTGAAGGCCGCGTCGACGGGGCCCGTTCCGACCGCGGCGTGCACCTTCACGCGGCCGTCGAGGCCGCGGACGCGAACGGTGGCCGTCGCCATGCCCTGCGTGCCGCACGCGACCTGCAGGCCCTCGAGCGTCACGAGCTCGTCCTGCGGCTTCGCGTCGTCGTGGAGGAGCGCCTCGATGTCGGCGTCGGCGACGGCCTTGCGGCGGTCGGCCAGCGTCTTGAAGCGGATGAAGATGCGGGCGAGCGCCGCGTTGTCGAACGAGTACCCGAGCTCGTTCAGGCGCGCCGCGAGCGCCGCGCGACCCGAGTGCTTGCCGAGCACGAGGCTCGTCTGCGTCACGCCCACGCTCTCGGGGCGCATGATCTCGTAGGTGGCCTGGTGCTTGAGCATCCCGTCTTGATGGATGCCTGACTCGTGGGCGAACGCGTTCGCGCCCACGATGGCCTTGTTCGGCTGCACGACCATTCCGGTCACGGAGCTCACGAGGCGGCTCAGACGATAGAGCTGCGTCGTGTCGATGCCGGTCTTGAGGCCGAACTTCGCCTTGCGGGTGGCGAGCGTCATCACGACTTCTTCGAGCGACGTGTTGCCCGCGCGCTCGCCGATGCCGTTGATGGTCACCTCGGCCTGCCGGGCACCCGCCATGATCCCCGCGAGGGCATTCGCCGTCGCGAGGCCGAGGTCGTTGTGACAGTGCACCGAGAGGATCACGTCCCTGGCGCCCGGCACGTGATCGCGAATGCCCCGGATCATCGCGCCGAACTCGTCGGGCGTCGTGTACCCGACCGTGTCCGGGATGTTCAACGTGGTCGCGCCGGCAACGATGGCCCGCTCGAGCACTTCGTAGAGGAACGCCGGCTCGCTGCGGCCGGCGTCTTCCGGGCTGAACTCGACGTCTTCGCAGAGCGCCCGGGTGTACGCGACCATCTCGCTCACCCGCTCGAGCACCTCGGCGGGGGTCATGCGGAGCTTGTGCTGCATGTGAAGCTCCGACGTGGCCAGGAACAGGTGGACGCGCGGTCGCGCGGCGACCTTGACGGCCTCGTGGGCGCGGTCGATGTCGCCGCGGCTCGCCCGCGCGAGGCCGCAGATGATCGGGGGCTCGCTCGACGGACGGCCCTCGACGGCGCGGGTCCCGACGCTCTGCGCGATCGAGCGGACGGCCGCGAGATCGTCGGGCGAGGCCGCGGGGAAGCCGGCCTCGATCACGTCGACGCCGAGGCGCGCGAGGGCGCGAGCGACCTCGAGCTTCTCGGCCGACGTCATGGTGGCGCCCGGGCACTGCTCGCCGTCGCGCAGCGTCGTGTCGAAGATGCGTACGTAGCCGTCGGTCATGCTGCTCGCGCCAACCATGAGATGCTCCGCTCCATCGTGGCCTATTCGCGCGTGGTCTCGCTCTTGACCGGATCGAGGAACGGCATCATGTCACGGAGCTTCTCGCCCACGTTCTCGATGATGTGATTGCGCTCTTCGGCGCGGTGGGGCACGAACCACTTCCGGCCGCCCTCGTTCTCGGCGATCCAGTTCTTGGCGAAGGTGCCGTTCTGGATCTCCTTGAGGATCTTGCCCATGGTCTCCTTGGCGTGCGCGTCGATGAGGCGGGGGCCGGAGACGTAGTCGCCG
Source organism: uncultured Myxococcales bacterium (assembly GCA_937902985.1). Classification (GTDB taxonomy): domain Bacteria; phylum Myxococcota_A; class Polyangia; order Polyangiales; family Polyangiaceae; genus Palsa-1150. Next base: position 1,002 of record CALFNG010000173.1, on the reverse strand, counting down.
TACTCGGCGGTGTCGCTGATCGAGTAGCGCATGTAGCGCAGGCCGCCGCGGTACATGAGGTCGACGATGAGCTTGAGCTCGTGGAGGCACTCGAAGTACGCGACCTCGGGCTGGTAGCCCGCGTTGACCAGCGTCTCGAAGCCGGCCTTCACCAGCTCGCTGACGCCGCCGCAGAGCACCGCCTGCTCGCCGAAGAGGTCCGTCTCGGTCTCTTCCGCGAACGTGGTCTCGAGGACGCCGGCGCGCGCCGCGCCGATGGCGGCGGCGTAGGAGAGCGCCTGCGCGTGGGCCTTGCCCGTCGCGTCCTGGTGAACGGCGATGAGCGCCGGCACCCCGCCGCCCGACTCGTAGGTCTCGCGCACGCGATGGCCGGGGCCCTTCGGGGCGATCATGCTGACGTCGATGTCGGCCTTCGGCTGGATGGTGTTGAAGCGGATGTTGAAGCCGTGGGCGAACATCAGCGTGTTGCCGGCCTTGAGGTGCGGCGCGATCTCGTTCGTGTAGATCTTCGCTTGCGACGTGTCGGGCACGAGGAGCATCACGACGTCGGCCCAGGCCGCGGCCTCGGCGACCGCGGAGACCTTGAGGCCCGCCGCCTTCGCCTTGGCGACGCTCTTGCTCGCCGGCGGCAGGCCGACCTGAACGTCGACGCCGCTGTCGCGCAGGTTCAGCGCGTGCGCGTGGCCCTGCGAGCCGTAGCCGATGATCGCGACCTTCTTTGCGCGAATGAGCGAGAGGTCACAGTCCTTGTCGTAGAAAATCTTAGCCATGATGGTCGCAGTCCTTTTCCGTGAGGCTCTCGAGTGGTTCTCGAGCGGTTCTCGAATAGCGTGGGTCCGTGTCGATGGGGCGCGCGCTCACGCGGCCTTGACGTCGCGCGGCGAGGGCGGCGTGGGCGGCGGAGGCGGCACGCTGAGCGGGATGCGGTCGGCCCCCTCGGTCGCCTCGGCGCTCCGCACCATGGCCACGGCACCGGTGCGCACCATCTCGATGATGCCGAGC
>CALFNG010000172.1 GCA_937902985.1 uncultured Myxococcales bacterium | reverse complement strand
GCGCGCGCGGCGGCCGCGTCGCTCGCGAGCCTGGAGCGCAGCGCGGAGCCGGAGCTCTTGCGCGCGCTTCGCACGAGCGGCAGCGAGCGGCGGCTCCTCTTGCTGCCGATCGTCGGGCGCCGGAGCTCGGCGACGACCGACGTGATCGCCTGCCTCGACGATCCCAACCCCAACGTTCGCGCGCTGGCGTGCGAGGCGCTCGGCCGGATCGGCGACGCGTCCGCGGTCCCCGTGCTGTTCGAGCGCCTGGGAGACGCCGACGCTCGGGTCTCCCAGGGAGCCGTGGCCGCCATTCAGGCCATGGGCGGGACGGAGGTCGAGCGACGCGCCGTCGAGCTGGCGCGAACGGGCGGCGCGCGCGCGCGGCGTCCCGCGCTCCGGATCCTCGCTTACTTCGGGTCGGTGACGTCCCTGCCGCTCTTCCTCGAGGGCATGGCGGACCCGGACGACCGCGTGAGAGACGTGGCGGCGAATGGCCTGGCGGCGGTCGACCATCCGCGCGCGCTCGCGGCCCTCCTCGAGGCGTCTCACCACGGCTCCTCGCGGACCCGCGCGACGGCCGTTCGCGCCCTCGGGCAGTCGGACGCGACGGAGCCCGTGAGGGCGCGGCTCCTCGAGACGCTGCAGGATCCCGACGCGTGGGTCCGGTACTACGCGGTGCAGGCGCTCAGCCGCATCGGCGGCCTCGCGTCGGCCGAGCCGATCGCCGGTCTCCTCCACGACGCGGCCGGCCATGTCCGGGTCGCGGCGATCGACGCGCTCGCGCGGCTGCGCGGCGACCAGTCGCTCGAGGCGTTGCACGAGGCCCTCGGGTCAGACGACGCCGACGTCGTCCGCGCGGCGTTGATGGGGCTCGGGATCGTCCGCAGCGCCTCGTCGTTTCCCCTGCTCGGTCCCGCGCTGCACGGGGCCGACGCCGCCACGCGACTCGTCGCCGTATCGGCGCTGGCCGAGTTCGACGTGAACGAGGTCGTCGACGAGCTCGCGAAAGCAGCCTTCGACCCGAGCGAGAGCGTCCGTGCCGCGGCGATCAACCTGCTCGGGTCGCGTCCCGGCCCCGACGCGACCCGGGCGCTCGTGGGTCTCCTGGGCGACGAAGGCTCGCGCGATCGCGTGGCCGCGGCCCTGACGACGTACGTTGCGGGCAGGGTCGAGGGCATCGTCGCGGCGCTCGACCGCGAGGGCCCCGAGACGGCCGCCATCCTCGTGGGGGTCCTCGCCCGGATGCGACGTCCCGAAGCCCAGCTCGCGCTCGAGCACGCGTTCGCGCTCGAGAACGTGCACGCCCGCCGCGCGGTCGCCCCGGCGCTGTCGCCGGATATCACGCCGCGCGGCCGAGCCCTCCTCGAGCAGGGCGCGAAATCGGATCCCGACGAGCACGTGCGGCGGCTCTGCGCTGCCATCTTGCGGGGATAGATGGCGCTACCGCTGTCGCCTCAGGTCTTCGCCATCACCAGCGCCTTGATCGAAGAGCGAACCGGGATAAGGCACGAGGCTGGCGACCGCGACATTCTCGCCGAGAAGCTGTCGCAGCGCGCCGTCGAGCGCGGCTTCGACTCGCTCCTCGACTACTACTACTGTCTTCGGTACGACGCCGGCGCCGAGGCCGAGCTGAAGGGCCTCGTCGAGACCCTGGTCGTGCAGGAGACCTATTTCTTTCGAGAGCGCGAGCCGCTCGAGGCCCTGGTCGACGTGGTGCTCCCCGAGCGCCTGGCGCATGCCGAGCGAGCCGGACGAAAAGCGCGCGTGTGGTCGGCCGCGTGCGCGACGGGTGAAGAGCCCCTGACCCTCGCGATGATGCTCGACGCTCGCGGGCTCCTCGATCGCGTCGAGATCGTCGCCAGCGACCTCAGCGCGCGCGGCCTGGAGCGCGCGCGCGAGGGAGCGTTCGGCGGCCGGTCTCTCCGGGCGTTCCCCGAGGCGATGCGCGCGGCTTACACGTCGCCGCTGCCCGGCGGGCGGGTCGCGGTGCGCCCGGACCTCGTATGCCGGGTCCAGTGGGAGAACGTGAACCTGGTCGACCGCAGCGCGGTCGCCAAGGTCGGCAGCGTCGACGCCGTCGTCTTGCGCAACGTCCTCATCTACTTCGGCGACGAGGCGTGCCGGCAGGTGGGCGCGTCCCTCGCCGAGGCGCTCAGGCCCGGCGGGGTCTTGCTCATAGGCGCGTCCGAGTCGCTCTTGCGGTTCGGGATTTTCGACTGCGAGGAGCGCGGCGGCGCCTTCTTCTATCGAAGGCCGGCGTCATGAAGCGCAAGACCCGGGTGCTCGTGGTCGACGACTCGGCCTTTGCGCGAAAGGTCCTGCGGGAGGTCCTGAGCCGCGAGGCCGACATCGAGGTCGTCGGGATCGCGCGCGACGGGCTCGACGCGCTGGAGAAGATCGCCGAGCTCGCGCCCGATGTCGTCACCCTCGATCTCCTGATGCCGAACCTGGACGGAGTGGGCCTGCTTCGCAGCATCGCCGGCCGGCCTTCGCCGCGGGTCGTGGTGGTGAGCACGGCGGAGCAAGACGGCGAGCTCGCGGTCGACGCCCTCCAGGCGGGCGCCGTCGAGATCGTCCACAAGCCCACGTCGCTCGCCACCGCGCGCCTCTACGAGCTCTCGCGCGAGCTCGTCGAGAAGGTGAGGACCGCGGCGATCGCGCAGCTCGAGCTCGTCGACGCGCCGGACGGGCCTCCCGTGGCGGTCGCCGTGGAGCGCCCGCCCGTTCGCCCTCGCGTGCTGCTCGTCGGGGCGTCGACCGGCGGGCCGCAGGCGCTCACGCGGCTCCTCTCGGCGCTTCCGGCCGACCTTCCCGTTCCGGTCGCCCTGGTCCTGCACATGCCGATCGGTTACACCGCGGCCCTCGCGGCACGGCTCAACGGCGTGTCGCCGCTCGAGGTCGTCGAGGCGTCCGAGGGGATGGTGCTCCGGCCGGGGCTCGCCGTCCTCGCGCGCGCCGGCTTCCACATGAAGCTCGTTCGCGACGGCGACCGCGAGGTCGTGCACCTCGACGTCGCGCCGATCGAAGCGCAGCATCGACCTGCCGTCGACGAGCTTTTTCTCAGCGCGGCCAAGACGTACGGCGCCGCCGCGCTCGGGGTCGTGCTCACCGGCATGGGCGAAGACGGCCTGCAGGGCGCGCGCGCGCTGGCGGCGGCCGGGGCGTGGGTCTTCACGGAATCGATGTCGTCGTGCGTTGTCTACGGAATGCCGAGGGCCGTCGCCGAGGCCGGCTTGAGCACGCGCACCCTGCCGCTCTCGGCGATGGCGCCTGCCCTGGCGGCGCTGTTCGCGCCGGCCACGCCGGACCGATGAGCACGACGCGGCTCGCGGTCCTTCAGCGACGACGGGCGGTTGGCGCGTGGGCCGCCGGCCGCGCGTGACCGCACCGTGCTACTAGCTCTGGCTCGATGCCACCCGCGAAGCCGCCGCACGACGCGAACCCCGAGTCTTCACGCGTTCTCGCCGTGCTCGTCGGCGTCCAGCTCCCCGGCGTGACCGAGGCTGATCACGCCTCCGATCTGGCCGAGCTCGGGCGGCTCGTGCATACGCTGGGCTTCGAGGTCGCGGCGACGATCACGCAGCGGCGCGACTCGCTCGCGGCGGGGGCCGTCCTCGGCGAGGGCAAGCTGAGGGAGCTCGCGGCCCTCACGGGGGGTCGGGGCGACGTGCCTTCGGGCGCGCCCGAGGTGAAGACGAAGGCCCGCGCCAGGTGGGCCGAGGCCGGGCGCGACGGCGACGCCGAAGTCGATGATGACGACGATGACGATGACGATGACGATCGCGATGCCGGCGGCAGCGACGCGCGCGATGGGAGCGACGGGCCGTTGCGACCCACCGTCGTCGTCGTCGACCACGAGATCAGCCCGAGCCAGGCGCGAAACCTGGAGCGGGCGACGGGGGCGCGCGTCCTCGACCGTACGGGCGTCATCGTCGACATCTTCCATCGCCACGCGCGCAGCCGAGAGGCCCGGCTCGAGGTCGAGATCGCGCGCCTCAACTACGTCGCGCCGCGCATGCGCGAGTCGAGCGGCGGCAAGGAACGGCAGCGCGGCAAGGGCGCGGGCGAGGCCGCGATCGAGCTCGATCGACGCAAGATCCGCGATCGCATCGCCGAGCTTCGCGAGCAGCTCGCCGCGATCCAGAAGGAGCAAGAGAACCGCCGTCAGGCGCGCCACGACCAGCTCCGGGTCGCGCTCGTCGGTTACACGAACGCGGGCAAATCGTCGCTCATGCGCGCGCTCACGGGCAGTCAGGTGCTCGTCGAAGACAAGCTCTTCGCCACGCTCGACACCACGGTGCGCGCGCTCCAGCCCGAGACCAAGCCGCGGGTGCTCGTCTCCGACACGGTCGGCTTCATCAAGAAGCTGCCGCACGATCTCGTCGCGTCGTTCCGGTCGACGCTCGCCGAGGCGCTCGAGGCATCGCTCCTGCTTTACGTGGTCGACGCGGCCGACCCGGCGCACGCCGCCCAGCTCGAAGTGACCCGGCAGGTGCTGCGCGAGATCGGCGCCGACGCGGTCCCGAGTCGGCTGATCCTGAACAAGGCCGACCGCCTCGACGAGCCGGCGCGGGCCGCGCTCCTCCGTGCGTACGCGAGCGACGGCCCGATGATCGTCTCGGCCCAGGACCCCGCCGACGTGGCGCGCGTGCGGAGCGAGGTCCTGGCGTTCTTCGAGGCCTCGATGGTCGAAGAGAAGCTGCTCGTCCCCTACGCGAAACAGGGCCTCCTCGGCGAAGTCTACGAGAACGCCCGTGTCGTCGCCGAAGAGTACGACGAGATCGGCACGCACCTCACCGTCCGCGGCCTCCCGGCCGCCGTCGCCCGCCTCCGCCGCGCCTTCGAAGGCTGAAGCCCGCTCGTGTCTTGCGGCCGCGAGGGGGATGGTCGATAGGCCATCGGCTACTATCGCAGCCGCTGTCGGTCCTCAACGATGCCCGCTGAATACAACCACCTCCACGTTCACACTCAGTATTCGCTGCTCGACGGCGCGGTGAAGGTGAAAGACCTGGTCAAGCGGGTCTCCGCTGCGGGAATGAAGGCCGTCGCCGTCACCGACCACGGCAACATGTTCGGGGCGATCACGCTGTACAAGGCGGCGAAGGAGGCCAAGGTCCAGGCGATCCTCGGATGCGAGCTCGACGTCGCGCGCGGCAGCGGCCACGGGCAGCACCTGCCGCTCCTCGCCGCCACCGCCGAGGGCTACAAGAACCTCATCTGGCTCGTCTCGCGCTCGCACGTGAAGGGCGCGCCGCTCGGCCTCGAAGAGATCGCGCCGCGCGCGAAGGGCCTCATCGGGCTGACGGGGTGCATGGGCGGTCTGGTCGCGCAGGCCATCCTCGAGGAGGGCGAGGGGCGCGGCCGCGAGGTCCTCTCGACGCTCCGCGACGCGCTCGAGCCGGGGAGCCTGTACGTCGAGCTGCAAGACCACGGATTGCCGGAGCAGCCGGTCGTCAACGGCATCTTGCTCGGGCTCGCGCGCGAGCTCGAGCTGCCGCTCGTGGCCACGAACGACGTCCACTACGCCGAGCGCTCCGACGCCGAGGCGCACCTCTATCTGTCGTGCATCAAGACGGGGCGGTCGCTCGAAGAGGCGAAGGAGCGCCACCACGGCTCGAGCGAGATGTACCTGAAGTCGCCCGAGGAGATGGCGCAGCTCTTCTCGGCGCACCCGCAGGCCGTGAAGGCCACGCTCGAGATCGCGGAGCGTTGCAAGATGTCTCTCAAGCTCGGCGAGCCGATGCTCCCGAGCTTCGTCGTGCCCGAGGGCTACGACACCGAGGGGTATTTCCGTCACGTCGCGCGCGAAGGGCTCGAGCGCCGCATCGAGGAGCTCGCGGCGCAAGGCAAGCGCGTCGACGCCGCGGCGTACCGCGCGCGCCTCGCGACGGAGCTCGACGTCATCGCGAAGATGAACTTCCCCGGGTACTTCCTCATCGTGTGGGACTTCATTCGCTACGCGAAGGAGACGGGAGTTCCCGTGGGCCCAGGCCGCGGCTCGGGCGCCGGCTCGATCGTCGCCTACGCGATGCGCATCACCGATCTCGATCCGATTCCGTACAACCTTCTGTTCGAGCGCTTCCTCAATCCGGAGCGCGTGAGCATGCCGGACTTCGACATCGACTTCTGCATGGACCGGCGTGACGAGGTCATCGCCTACGTCCAGCGCAAGTACGGCGAGACGAGCGTCGGTCAGATCGCGACCTTCGCGGAGCTGAAGAGCAAGAGCGTGGTGAAGGACGTGGCGCGCTGCATGGGCATCACGCCAACGGAGGCGCAGCAGATCGCGAACCTCATTCCGCGCAAGACGCCGGCCGAGACGTACACGATCGCCGAGTCGCTCGAGGTCGAGCCGAAGCTCAAGGCGCTCTACGATCGCGACCCCCGCATCAAGGAGCTGCTCGATCAGGCGCGCAAGCTCGAGGGGCTCACCCGGCACGCCGGCAAGCACGCGGCGGGCATCGTCATCAGCGAGGGCCCGCTCTGGGACCACGTCCCGGTGTTCAAGGCCGAGGTCCGGTCGACGCCGGCGTCGAAGGGCGGCGACGGCAAGGAGGGCAAAGACGGCAAAGAGGGCAAAGACGGCAAAGAGGGCAAAGACGGCAAAGAGGGCAAGGGCGACCTCGGGGCGCTGGTCACGCAGTACTACAAGGACGACGTCGAGCAGGCAGGCCTCGTCAAGTTCGACTTCCTCGGCCTGAAGACGCTGACCGTGCTCGACATCGCGGTGCGCCTCGTGAACGCAAGGCCGTCGCCGCTCGTCTCGGGCGAGGCCAGGAACGGGAAGGCGAGCGAGCCCACGAACGAGACGACGGGCGACGGGGCGGCGGCCGGCCGGCGCGTCGCCGACCCGCCGGGGTTCGTCGACGGCAAGCTCGACCTCGCGCGCATTCCTCTCGACGACGCGGCGACTTACAAGCTCCTCGCGTCGGGCGAGACGAAGGGCGTCTTCCAGCTCGAGTCGAGCGGCATGCAGCAGCTCTTCAAGGACCTTCGCCCCGACGGCTTCGAAGACGTCGTGGCCGCTGTGGCCCTCTACCGGCCCGGTCCCCTCGGCAGCGGGATGGTCGAAGACTTCGTCAACCGCAAGAACGGCCGGGCAGCGATCGCGAGCCTGCACCCGCTGGTCGACGAGCTCCTCAAGCCGACGTACGGCGTCATCGTCTACCAGGAGCAGGTGATGCAGATCGCGCAGTCGCTCGGGGGCTATACCCTCGGCGGCGCGGACCTCCTGCGGCGCGCCATGGGCAAGAAGAAGCCCGAAGAGATGGCGAAGCAGAAGGCCTCGTTCGTCGACGGCGCGAAGGGCAAGGGGGTCGACGAGAAAGAGGCCGACCGGATCTTCGCGCTCCTCGAGTACTTCGCCGGCTACGGCTTCAACAAGAGCCACTCCGCGGCGTACGCGCTCATCACCTACCAGACGGCGTGGCTGAAGGCGCACTATCCCGTCGAGCTCCTCTGCGCGATCCTCACCAGCGACAAGGACCGCATCGAAAAAGTCGTCCGCACGATCGCCGACGCGCGCGCGATGGGCGTCACCGTCCTACCGCCCGACGTCAACGAGAGCGACACCGACTTCAAGGTCGTCTACACGCACCCGCAAGGCGACAAGAAGCTGCGGCGGAGCGTGAAGGGCCCGCAAGACGCGTTCGGTCCGCAGATCCGCTTCGGGCTCGGCGCCGTCCGCGGCCTGGGTGGGGCGGCGCTCGAGGCGGTGTTCGAGGCGCGCCAGGCCGGTCCGTTCCGGGACCTGTTCGACCTCGGCGCTCGCGTCGACGCCAAGCGCGTCAACAAGGCCGTCTTCGAGGCTCTCGTTCAGTGCGGGGCGTTCGACCTGACGCTCGGCGAACGGGGCGTGTCGCGGGCGCGCGCCTTCGCGTCGGTCGACATCGCGCTCGAGCGCTCGCGCGCCGCCAGCCGCGATCGCGCGGCGGGGCAGACGACCCTCTTCGGCCTCTTCGATGCCGCGCCCGCGGCGACCTCGAACGCGCTGGCGGCGCCGACGGCGGGCGACTACGTCGAGTGCGAGCCGTGGGACCGTCGCGAGCTGCTCGTTCGCGAACGGCAATCGCTCGGCTTCTACGTCTCGGGGCACCCGCTCGAGCGCTATCTGAAGGGCGAAGGCGGCCTCGCCAAGCTGGGCGCGACCGGGATCTCCGAGTGCGCCGGAATGGACGACTGGGCGCCGGTGAAGGTCGCCGGCATGGTGGAGGGCTACCGGGAGCGAATCTTCAAGGACGGGGGCGGCAAGGTCGCGTTCTTCGACCTCGAAGACCTCTCGGGGCGCGTGAACGTGAAGCTCCGCGCGCGCGACATCGACCAGTACGCGCCGGTCCTCGCTGCGGGCGAGCCGGTGCTCGTGACGGGGAAGGTGAGCTTCCCGCAGCGGGGGGAAGACGCCGAAGACGAGGGCGACGCGCCGCGCGAGCCGACCATCCTGGTGAGCGAGGTGCACCCGCTGACCGACGCGGTCCGCGCGGACACGCGGTCGATCGCCATCCGCGTGCGGGCCGAGCGCACGCGATCAACGGATCTGGCGAGCCTCGCCCGCGTGCTCTCGTCTGCCAAGGGGTCCTGTCCGGTCTCGCTTTGCGTCAGCTTCGCCGACGGGCGCGAGGCCGTGCTCTCGCTGGGGGAGGCGTGGCGGGTCGATGTGGGCGACGCGCTCCTCTCGGGAATCGAGCGGATCTTCGGTGAACAGGTCGCCGAGCTGAGGTAACCGCTCGTAGCCCACCCGGCTCTGCCGGCCTACACCTGCAGGCTTTCCGCGCCGGCACCGCTCTCCGTATACTTGGAAGAATGCACTCGAGCCCCACGGCGCTGACTGGCGCCCACGATCCGGTCGTCACCACGCGTGCGCTGGCGCCTATCGCCGCGGGCGCGACGGACATCGGACCGCGCGAACACAACGAAGATCACGTCTTGCTCCGGCCCGAGCTCGGTCTCTTCTTGCTGGCCGACGGCGCCGGCGGTCACAACGCGGGCAACGTCGCGAGCGCGCTCGCGACGACGACGGTGGCGAACATCTTCGAGACCACGGCGAAGTCGCTCGGTCAGCGACCGGAGATCGACGACTTCGGTCTCTGGACGATGGCGCGCCGCCTGTCGGCCGCGATTCACCAGGCCAACGTGGAGATCGTCGACATCGCGAAGAAGTCGAAAAAATACCACGGCATGGGGAGCACCATCGTGGCGCTGGCGTTCTCCCCCGAGGGCGACGTGCTGCACGTGGCGCACGTCGGCGACAGCCGCTGCTACCGCCTGCGAGCGGGGGTGCTCGAGCCCCTCACGATCGATCACTCCCTCGTCGTCGACGTGCTCGAGACGCACCCGGACGCGGACGACGGTCTCATCGCGAGGATGCCCGAGCACGTGATCACGCGGGCGCTCGGCATGGGGATGAACCTGCGCGTGCCGGTGCGCTCGCTGCGGGTCCTGCCGGGCGATCTCTACATGCTCTGCTCGGACGGGCTATCGGGGGCGCTCGACGACGAGCGCCTCGAAGCCTTGTTGAGCGAGAAGCGCGCGCCGAACGAGCAGGTGCGCGTCTTGATCGACGCGGCGCTGGGCGCTGGTTCACGGGACAACGTCGCGGCGGTCGTCGTCGAATGCCACGAGACCGACGTCGCGCCGACGCGCAGGCCCTCCGTGTGGCCCATCGAAGGCCTGGTGCGCCCGCCGCCTGCGATGCGAGCGCCGATCGGCTCGGCCCCGGAGATCATCATCGTCGGCGTCGAGACGCACGTGGTCCCCGCGAACAGCGCGAGCGCGAACCTCCTCGACGCGCTCGGTCGGTTCTCGCGCCTCCGCCAGCCGAGCGCGCCGGAGATCGCCGAGCCCAAGCCGGCCCGCTGCGGCGACTGCGGTCAGCCGCTCGAGAAGGGCGCCACGTTCTGCCCCATGTGCGGCGCCGCCTTCGCGAGCTAGCGCCGGCGTCGCGAAACTGGCCCGTTTGGCTTAGCCGGGGCTTTAGGAAGCGCTAGCGCTGTACGCCCGTCAAGCAACGCAAGAGGCCCGTTCTGTGTTACGAGGGGGACGGTGTGTGACAAGCGGCGGGACCTCATTGGCTCCCGACGCTCTGGCCGCAGAGGCGTCAGCGCGATGGGGCCGGTCTTCGACGTCTCGGCGGGCCACCAGATGTCGATGGCCGCCACGATGGCGATGGAGGTGCACCACGTGGCCCCGATGCTCGAGCCGAACCAGAGCCACGCGTGGTTGACCACGGCGTACGTGTCCGGGTCGCGGCCTCGCGCCAGCACCACGAAGAACGCGATCGCCGCGAGCGACGACAGGACGAGGCACGGCACGACCCAGGCAAGCGGCACGACCGCGAACGTAGCCAAAAGGCGGGGCGTCGCTACGGGTCAGCTCGACGTCCCGAATCCATCGGCTACTTGTCGGCGTCCTCTTCGACCTCCTCTCCTTCGCCGTCGTCGAAGAACTCGGACTCGTCGTGCATCTCCGCCACGAGCGGGCCCTCGTGCTGGGCTCGCGACGCCCAGTCGGTGTCGGGGTCGACGACGCAAGAGAGATGTCGATCGCCAGCGTCACAGGAGTGATGATGGAGATGTCGCTGATCGTCAGCGAGCGCGCCGATCGAACCGACGTCGGGGGCCGAGAATGAAGGAGGGGACGACGTCTTGCGGAACGCTGTTCAACCAGGGCACGGCGCTCGCTCGGCTCGGGCGCTTCGAAGAGGCGATCGTCGTCTTCGACGACCTGCTCGCGCGCTTCGGCGACGCGACCGAGCCCGGCGTCCGCGAGACGGTGGTCCTTGCGCGGTACAACAAGGGCACGACGCTCAACCTCCTGGAGCGCAGCGAAGAGGCGCTCGCCGTCTTCGACGATCTGCTCGAGCGCTGAAGCGGGGCGACCGAGTCGCGCATCCGCCAGACGGTTGCGATGGCGCTCAACAACAAGGGCCACGCCCTTGGCCGCCTCGGGCGAATCGAAGATGCGAAAGTCGTTCTCGACGACCTGGTGGCGCGGTTTGACGCGCGACCGAGCCCGGCATTCGCGAGGAGGTTGCCGGCGCGCTCTTCGACACGATTGCGATACTCGGCGAGCTGGGGCGTGCGACGGAGGCGCTGGTCGTCGTCGACGACCTGGTGGCGCGCTTCGGGCTGGCGACCGAGCCCGGCATTCGCGAACGAGTCGCCACGGCGCTCTACCGGAAAGCCGCGACCCTGTTCCGGCGAGAGCGCGGGCAAGATGCGCTGGTCGTCGTCGACGACCTGGTGGCGCGCTTCGGGGGTCGGCGACCGAGCCCGACATCCGGAAGGCGGTCGCAGCGGGGCTCGACTGCAGGGGCTGCACCCTCCGCGATCTCGGACGCCAAGAGGAGGCCGTCGCCGTGTTCGACGAACTCCTCGGGCGCTTTGGCGACGCGACCGAGCTCGGCGTCCGCAACCGGGTCGCGTCAGCGCTTTGCAACAAGGCCTCCTTGCTCGGCCGACTCGGGCGCCGCGACGAGCTCGTCGCTCGCGCGGGGGACGCGACCGAGCCTCGGATCCGCAAGCTCGCGGCGACGTTGCTTTTCGACCACGGCGTCCGGCTCCTCACGCTCGGCAGCTGCGAGAAGGCGATCCGGGTCTTCGACGAGGTCGTCGCGCGCTTTTCGGCTGCCACGGAGCCCGGCATCCGCGAGCAGGTCGCCCTAGCTCTGCGCAGCAGGGCCGGCGGGCGAATGAACGTCGTCGGTCGCCAGGTTGCCTACGGTCGGCCCCCGCTCGACACCAGACTGCTCGCCGCCACCACGGCGAGCGCCACCCAGCTCGCCTTCACCGCATGGAGCAGGCGAGTGGCGGCCGCGGAGTCCCGGCGGCCGCACTTCCGGCGCTCTTTGATGGCCGAGAGCGCAAGGAAGGAGGCAATGGCGTCGAAGAGCAGGCATGGGACCAGGGCAGCCGGCAGCTGACCGGTGGCCAGAGCAGGAGCGAGCAGCGCGGGCGCGATCGCGAGAAGGACGACGTGAAATTTGTAGGCAGCACGGAGGACCGTCTCCGCACGGTCTGCGTCTCCCTCGACGAGCTCGCTCCTACCGGCGCGCGTCAGAGACCCGGGAAGGCGCGATCCAAGGACTTCGGCGAGGCGGACCGCGGAGTCGAGTCCGGCGGTGAGGAAGACGGCATCGCCCTTATCGGCGCCGATCAGAGAAAGGACAAGAACCCCGTCCCGCAACGTCATGCTATGTCCATCGAGACCGTAAAACGAGGAGAGCTCGGCCTGGACGATCGGGTCGGCGAGCAGGGAATGGACATCGTGCGTCGGCGCGCCTTCGACGAACCACTGTCGCGCGGGGACGACCGCGGGCGGTAGCGCACGGGCCGTTCGATACGGGCCATCCGACGAAGGGGCGTCCGGTAGCGGAGTTTGCCAGATCGAGGCGATTCGAAGCGGCGTCGGCCTAAGCCTCGAGGGTATCGGGGCGGGCGGACGGCGCGCGAGGTGCACGAAGTGCGGACGATTGAGGGGGACGCGGATCGTCAACCGCGGTGGCTCCCAGTGGTCGTCGCTGTCGTGTTGTTCTTCGACGACCCTGAAGCGGATCGCAAGGCTCCGATGCGTGCCGGACATCCACCCATCGTCCGCGCGCTCGAATGAGCGCAGGCCAGGAGATGTGGCGCACAGTCGGGCGACCGGAGGTGCCACACGATTCACGAGCCGAAAGAGAAATGCCGTAAAGGCGATGATCGCCAGCACCGCCAGCCAGACCATGGTCTCCTCCCCTTCCGCGCGCCGGCTCTTCCAGGCCCTACGGTACCGCGCTGCCTTTGTATTTCAAGGTGGCGCAGGACCCGCGAGCCCTCGAAGCGATGGACGATCGCATGGGCGGCGGACCCAAGGTCAGAGGGTGAGTCTCGGACCGGTGGCGCCCGCGGGGCCGGCGTCGGCCCCGAGACCTGCCTGGTTCCCTAGGGTCGCGGGTGTACGCTCGCTCGGCCCATGCAGCCCGCCGACCCTGTCGCGACGAAGGCCGCTGTCGAACCTCTGCACAGCGTCTTCGGGGTCGTCGGCGCCATCTTCTTCTCGCCGCGCGCCTGGTTCTCCGACCTGCCGGAGGGCACGGTCACCGCCCTGGTCGTCGCGCTGCTGGTCAACCTCGGCAGTACGCTGGTCTGGAGAGCCATTACGTTCGGGCTCAGGCCCGCACTCACGAGCCACTACCAACGGGTGGCCACCGAGACCGAGGCGGTCGTCTGGCTCCCGGCGCTCGGCATCTACACGCTCGCGCGCTTCACGAAGAAGAGAGAATCACTCGGTAAGATCGTTCGTTGCCTGTCCTACGCGCAGGTCCCGATGGTGCTCTCCGTCGTGCCCGTCGTCGGTCACATCGCGGGCGAGCTGTGGAGCATCGGCCTGACGGTCTTCGGTCTCCGCTGGGCCCTGCAGCGGCCGTGGGCCTTCGTGCTCGGCTCTCTGCTCGGCACGTTCGGATGCGTGTGCGTCTTGCTTGTTCTGGCTTGGAAGTTCCTCCAGCCCTGAGGCCCCCGCGGACGCGCCCCCGGAGATACAGTCACCTGCCGCAGCGTGCGGACGGAGGTGCTCGATCACCTGATCGTCCTCGACGACCGTCATCTCGATCGGGTCCTCCGCGAGTACGTGCAGTTCTTCAACGACGCGCGGCCCCATCAGGGTCTCGGACAGCACGTTCCCGGTGCTCAGTGGCCCGGACATCCAGCGGGGACGTGACCGCGCGTTTCCCGTGCTCGGTGGCCTTCACCACGACTACCGTCGGGCCGCGTGACTGCCGACGGACGATCATGGGAGCCAGTACGGGTGTCCTTTCGCTCGTCCCCTTGCTCGTCGTCCGAGATGCCGCCAGTGCGATCGATTTCTATGTGCGAGCGCTCGGCGCCCGCGAGCTGGTTCGCTACATGATGCCACGTGACGTACACTGCAAGGCGATGGAACGACCACAAAGGAGAATCCTAGGCGCCCTTCTTCCCGAGGAGGACTGGTTCATGAAGTCGGAGGAGCGCGACGACGCAATTCGCGTCCTGGAACGCGCGGCGGAGGTCGCGCCCGAAGATCGAGGCGTACTTCTTCAACTTTGCGATGCCTACGAAGCCGCGCACCGCGACGAGGACGCCGCCGGGGTCCTCGAGAAAATCATCGCGTCTTTCGGCACCGAGCGCACCAGGGAGTTGGCGCTTTGCCACCAGCGTCTCGCGCACGCGCTTCCGAGACATTGCAACCAATCCGTTGCGATGAAGCACCTTGATATGGCCCTCGAGATGGACCCCGGTTCGCTGGATATTCTTCGCGATATCGGCGTCTTTGCCTATTGCGCGAACGACCTCGAACGAGCGCAGAAGACGCTTCTCGCGCTTCTCCCGCAACCTATCGACCCCGTCACGAAGGGCGAGGTTCTCTACTGCCTGGGCATGATCAGCGTGAGGCAGAGGGACAAAGTCAAAGCCGTGGAGCTGCTCAAGAGGGCGATCGAGACCGAGCCCTCATGGATCTACATCGAATCAACAATCCAGGTGCTTGAGAGGCAGTTGCGCTAGAGGGCCATGGACTCGTTGGGTCTGGCGAGACCGGGAGACGGGCGCGTAGATGCGGACCCGAAGCGCGAGGGACACTCACGTGTGGGTGTAGATCCGACGCTGACCTTCGGCGCGCCGGGAATGGTTGGGGGGTCGGGGTGTTGAGGGGCATGAGCAACTCAAGCGCTGCAGGGGTCGTTCGTCCTGAGGTAGAGCGGGCCCTTCGGTCCTCGGAGGTCCAGCTGTCGTTTCGGGACCGGGTGCTCGACGGCGTGCGAAAGTTCCTCGAAGATCACGCGATGGCGGGCAAGACGGGCGCGCGTGAGTTCTACGACTTCGAGAAGGAGCTGCACGCGCGCTTGATGCAAGCCGAGCGCGAGATCGTCGGCAGTGTGATGTCGGCATCGGATGTGGACGCCGACGCGATCGAGATCGCAGGGCGCGTTCACCGCCGGGTGCTGCGCAGCACGCAGACGTACATGACGGCGGCGGGCCCAGTGAGCGTCGAGCGATGGCTGTACAAGGACCGTAGTGACCCGACGGCGCACGCGCCCGCGGCGCTCGACCTGAAACTCGGCATCGTCGAGGGTTTTCTGGACGACGCGGGCGGCCGAGCAGGCGTCTTGGGTCGTGACGCAGATGACGCCGCAGAAGCGACCCCGCATGACGTCAGGGCGTAGTTCCCATCCTGACGCCGATTCCCGCGCGAGCGCGACCGCGCGCTTCGGGGCATCGCGTGTCGCTCGGGCGGCCTGGCGTTCTGGAACACGCGATCGCACGACGTGGATTCCTGGAGGGACAGCGGGTGGCGGCGATCCTGTCGAGCGCCGCACGGGTGGGTACGTAGCCGTAGCCACCGGGTCGCCAGACGACCCGGGCCGAGCCAGACGCCGTCGTGAGCGAAGGTTCAGCGCTCCGAACGCCGAGGTCCGGAGTCCAGCGGGCGGACCTACGCGCGGGTGAACCGAGCCTCGCCGTCCGTGTCGGTCGGGGCATCCCACGTGCCCGTCGGTCGATGCGAGGCGCAGAGCGTCGAGGTCGTGGGCGGCGCTGCCGAGGAGGGTGAAGAGGACCCTCCAGAGTCGATCGTCGGGCGGGATCCTCTTGTCGTCGGTGCGATCGCGATTGCACAGTCGTGCTGGCGAGACTTCACACGAGGGCAGATCGCCCTGCTGGTGCGTGACGTCCCCCCTGCACTCCGATGAGGATCCCGTTGCACGAACGTGAACAGCGACTTGCACGCGACCCAAGACGACCCTGCATCGGTGTGAAGTTCAGTCTACCCTGCGGTGAAAGGGGGTCTTCACACGGGTGCTCCCCAGGGTTCATCGCGATGAAGGATCGATCACCC
>CALFNG010000171.1 GCA_937902985.1 uncultured Myxococcales bacterium | reverse complement strand
CGTGTGCTCTTCCGATCTGCCGCGGTCGCCGCGACCCCCGCTCGACGCGGGCGATCGCCCCTGGGCGCCGAGCTCGAACGGGCTTCGTCTGGCCAACGCGCCATCAGGTCTCCCCCGACGTGCAGACGATCTCGCCATCGGCCCCGAGGGTGAGGTCGATGCGATTGAGCGGCTGGCCCGCCGCCATGCGCCGCAAGATCTCCGACGACACCAGCGGGAGCACGGTGCCCCGGAGGATGTGGTCGACGTTGCGCGCGCCGCTCTCCACCTCGCGGCAACGCGCCGCGATCGCGTCGCGGACCTCCGGGCTCACCACCAGCTCGACGCCGTGCGCCTCTTTCGCGCGCTTCTCGAGGGCGCCGAGCTTCATCGCCACGATCTGGAGCAGCGCGTCGGTGCCGATCGGGTAGTAGGGCACGACCGTCATCCGCGCGAGGAGCGCCGGCTTGAAGTGCGCCGAGAGCGTGGGCTTCACGAGCGCCACGATGTCGTCGAGGGGCGGCGTGGGGTGCCCGGGGGGCGCGGCCGCGGTGATGAGATCCGTCGCCAGGTTGCTGGTGAGGACGACGACCGTGTTCTTGAAATCGACGGTGCGCGCCTCTCCGTCGGAGAGCGTCCCCTTGTCGAAGACTTGATAGAAGAGGTTCAGCACCTCGGTGTGCGCCTTCTCGACCTCGTCGAGGAGCACCACGCAGTACGGCCGCTGGCGAACGGCTTCGGTCAAGAGGCCGCCCTCGCCGAACCCGACGTATCCCGGCGGCGACCCAATGAGCCGCGACACGGTGTGGCGCTCGAGGAACTCGCTCATGTTGATTGTGACCACGAAGCGCTCGCCGCCGAATAGGAGCTCGGCGAGGCTGAGCGCCGTCTCCGTCTTGCCGACGCCGCTCGGTCCGACGAGGAGGAACACGCCCAGCGGTTGCTCCGGGGGCTTCAAGCCCGAGCGCGCGGCGCGGAGCTCGCGTCCGATGACGCCAAGCGCTCCGTCCTGGCCGCGAACGCGCAGGCGGAGGCGGTCTTCGAGGCGGAGCATGGCCTCGACGTCGTCTTTGACCAGCTTGCCGACGGGGATCCCCGTCCAGTCGCACACCACCGAGCCGACGAGGGCCTCGTCGACGTCGGCGTAGAGGAGCCGCTCTTCGGGGATGATCGCCTTCAGACGATCGAGCTCGGCCCGCAACTCCGGGCGCTTGGTCTCGTCGCCGCCTTTGACCTCGCGTCGCAGCGCGTCGATCCGCTCGACGATGACGCGCTGCTCGGCGAGGCGCTTCTCGAGCTTCTCGAGCTCGGCCAAGAGCGTGTCGCGGCGCGCGACCGCCTCGGCCTTGGCCTCTTCGTCGATCGCGATGCCCGCCGCGAAGTCTCGCTCGTGCGCCTCGATCTCACGGACCGTGGCCGCCAGGGCGGCCTTGTTGTCGTCGATGATCGCCGGCCGCGCGCCGCGGATGACCTTCGCGCGGGCCGCGGACGTGTCGAGGAGATCGACGGCCTTGTCGGGGAGCTGTCGCCCGGTGATGTAGCGGCTCGAGAGCGTGACCGCCGCGCGCACGGCCTCGTCGCGGATGACGATGCCGTGGGCCTCTTCGAAGCGCTTGGCCAGGCCCCGGAGCATGAGCGTCGCGACCTCGATCGACGGCTCTTCGACCTTCACCGGCTGGAAGCGCCGCTCGAGGGCCGCGTCTTTCTCGAAGTATTTCTTGAACTCGGCCCAGGTGGTCGCGGCGATGGTCCGGAGCTCGCCGCGGGCCAGCGCGGGCTTGAGGAGGTTCGCGGCATCGCCGCCGCCGTTCGCGCCGCCGGCCCCGATGAGCATGTGCGCCTCGTCGATGAAGAGCACGATCGGCTTCGGCGACGCCTTCACCTCGGTGATGACGCCCTTGAGCCGGTTCTCGAACTCGCCCTTGACCCCCGCGCCGGCTTGCAGCGCGCCGAGATCGAGCGAGAGCACGTGAACGTTCTTGAGCTCGTCGGGCACGTTGCCCTGCGCGATCGCGAGCGCCAGACCCTCGACGAGCGCCGTCTTGCCCACGCCCGCCTCGCCCACGATGATGGGGTTGTTCTTGCGGCGCCGGCAGAGGATGTCGACCACGCTCCGGATCTCCGGCTCGCGGCCGAACACCGGATCGAGCTCGCCGTTCTTCGCCCGCTGGGTGAGATCGAGGGTGAAGCGCGCGAGCGGCCCGTCGGCGGCGCCGAGGGTGGTCGCGTTGCGAGGAGGCGCGCCGTCGCCGCTCGAGGGCGTGATTGCCTCGGCGCGGACGGTCGGCCCCTCGCGGCTCGCCTCGGCGATGGCCGGTAGCCCCTTTCGCAGCTCCTCGCGCGAGATTTTCTCGAACTCGGGCAGCTCGAAGGGCAAGAAGCGGCCCGGCGCCGCGACGATGCGGGCGACGAGCGCGCCGGAGCGGACCTTCGCGTCGCCGAACTCGGTGGAGACGTAGACCCAGGCGTCTTCGATGAGCTCGAGGAGCAAGGGCGCGAAGACGGGCTTTCCGGCGTTGCCGCTGCGAAGGTCGCCCACGTACCGCTGGATCGCGGAGCGCACCCGGTCGGGCTGGACCTCGAAGTGCTCGAGGATGCGAGGCACGTCGCTCTCGAGGTCGTCGAGGAGCGCGAGCAGCATGTGCTCGACCGTGACCTCGTAGTGCCTCGCGGTGAGGCACGCCCCTGCCGCGCGCTCGAGGGCGCGGGTGCAGGTTGGGTTGAGTGTCTTGAGCAGGGAGCGTGGTTCTGCGACGAGCACCGCGACCTCGTGGGGGTTCACAATTGGACTGCACGGACCTCGGGAGCGAAAGGCCGTTGAGGCCCCGCCCCGGCACTCGGCGCCCGCAGGAGCCCCATGCCGCGCGCATGCTCTCACGCCTCGCGCTTCGACTCCAGCATGAGCATCGTTCCGGCGCGCCGGCGGGGGACGTGCCCTATGCGCTCCAGGGTCGCCGCGCTAAGCTCGCCGCGATGGCCTGGGGTTTCCGGATCCGCTTTCAATCGAGAGACGGCACCGTGCAGGGCGAGCGGAATGCCTTCGGTCTGCCGGTGCGGATTGGCCGCAACGCGCTCAACGACTGCCAGATCCTCCACGGCTTCGTCTCCGATTTTCACGCGGTCATCGAGCTCGTTAACGGCCGCCTCGGCGTGCGCGATCTGCAGAGCCGCAACGGCGTCCAGACGCCCACGGGAGAGGCGATCGGGCGGGGTGGCCCGTTCGACCTCACGGCCACGGGCAATACCTTCGTGATCGGTCAATTCGTGACCGTGCACGTCGACATGTTCGAGCGCCCCGACGAAGTCGGCGCGCGCTTTTCGAACACCAACGGTGCCATCCTGGGCAATCGCGCCGTGCTCAACTCGGCGCCGAACGACGCGCGGGCGGCCCCCAACTGGCGTCCGTCGGCGCCGGTTCCGGGTCCGTCGGGTCCCCCGCCGCCCGGTCCCGCGGTGGGCTCGTGGCCGGGGGCGCAGCCCGGCCTGCAACCGAACAACAACTACGGGCCGCCTCCCCCGGCCCAGGGGCCGACGCCTCTCCCCGACGGGCGGGCGGTCTCGAGGAGCACGCAGCACCTCTCGATGACCACCGAGGCGCTCGCGCTCGTGGGGCTTCGCGAGCTCGCGAGCTCCTTCGTGCCCGGCGTGCCGCTCGAGACCACCGGAGACGTGGCCCGGCTCCTGACCAAGCTGCACGACTCGCTCGAGGTCTTCTGCAAGTGCTTCATCCCCCTGCGCGAGGGGTATGCCCAGTTCGTGTCGTCGATGGATTTGAACCGGGCGGTCTCGCAGCGCTCGCTCAGCCGATCGGTCGACGCCATGCGGGTGCAGGCCGCGCGCGACCCGGCGGAGCTCGCGTCGGCGCTGCTCGACTGGCGCAGCCAGAACTACGACGCGCCGCAGGTGGTGGAGAGCATCCTTGCCGACCTGATGATCCACCATGTGGCCGTCATCGAGGGCGTGACCCGGGGCGTCGCAGCCTTGCTCCAGGAGCTGTCCCCGGAGAACATCGAGCAGGCGGAGCGCGACGGCGGCTCGGCGGCGATCTTCGGTAAGTACAAGGCCCTATGGAAGGTGTTTCAAACCCGTCACGAAGAGCTGATGAACGAGACGCGCCGGTTCGAGGTCGTCTTCGGTCCCGACTTCGCGGCGACCTATCGAAAATATCTGGAGAAGCAGCGGTCATCGGCCTGACCTGGTGCTGACCTGGTGGTGGCTCGGCTGGCTGCGGCCCCGCCGGCACGATACCCTCGGAGCGCCATGCCTCGAGGGGAGCGAACCGCGGACGGCGTCTTCCCCGCGGGAGCTCTGATCGCCGGCAAGTACCGCATCGAACACGTGGTCGGTCAGAGCGGGATGGGCACCGTGTACGCCGCCCAGCACGAGACGCTCCGCCAGCGCGTCGCCTTGAAGGTGCTGCGCGACCAGGCCATGGTCGAGGCGACCACGGTGGAGCGCTTCCTCAACGAAGCACGCGCCGCGTCGCGCATCCAGAACGAGCACGTCGCCCGCGTGATGGACGCGGGCCAGACCGACGATGGCCGTGGAGGGCGGCCATCTGCCCGACACGAGTTCGACGGCCCACGCTCCGCCGTCGAGCGATGCTGCGTCCACCGTCGACGAACCCGGAAAGCGCGTGGCAGGTCTGGTCGTAGGTGGCGTCGGCGTCGTGGGCTTGGGCCTCGGGACGGTGTTCGGGCTGAAGGCGCTTTCGCTCAAGAGCCAGCAGCAGAGCGACTGTGGATCCGCGACCTCGTGTACGAACTCGGGCTACGCGCTGGCTGTCGGCGATCACTCGACGGCCCTGACCGACAGCACGATCTCTACGGTGGGGTTCATCGCCGGTGGCGTGCTCCTGGCGGGAGGCGCCTGGCCCTTCCTGACGTCGCGGCACGCTTCTCAGGCGCCTGCGGCCATACTCGTCGTGCCGAGCGTGGCGCCCAATCACGCTGAGATGCTGACTGATCAAGGGGGCGTTCTGAGCGATGAAGCTCGCCCTCGCAGCGCTCGCCGCGTCGCCGCTGCTCGCGATCGCCTGCGCGAACCTGATTGGAATCTCCGATGTGCCGAAACCCAGTGACGGTGGGCTCGGAGGCGACGACGTTGGCGCGCCCGGCGCCGACGACGGGTCGGGGCCGAGCAGCAGTTCGGGAAGCGGTTCGGGCTCTGGCAGCGGCGCGGAGTCGGGACCGGGAGGCGGCTCGGACTCTGGGTCGGCGCCTCCGGCCGACTCGGCCTCCGATGCTCAGAGCGATGGCAGCGACGGATGCGCCCCGAGTGCTCAACGCTGCGCAGGCAGCGGGGTCGAAGTTTGCGGGGCGAACGGGCAATGGGGGGCGCCCTCGGCCTGCGCAACGAACATGTGCAGCGGCGGCTCCTGCGCGGGCTCGACGAACACCGGCTCGAGCTGTCGCTCGAGCAGCAACGGCCTGACCAACTGCGGTGCGAGCAGCGAGAGCTGCTGCACGAGTCCGGAGGTCGCCGGCGGGACCTTTTTCCGGACGTATTCCGGCGTCGACGGCGGGGTGAGCGGCGAGGCCGATCCGGCGACCGTGAGCGGCTTCCGGCTCGACAAGTACCTGGTGACGGTGGGGCGCTTTCGTCAGTTCGTCACCGCCTGGAGCGGCGGGGCGGGTTACCTGCCGCCTGCGCGGTCAGGAAAACACACGCACGTGAACGGAGGACTGGGCCTCGCGAACAGCCCGGGCAGCTACGAGCCCGGGTGGCTGGCAGCGGACGACAGCAACGTCGCGCCGACGAACGCCAACCTGGCTTGCGCCGAGGCGGATGCTGCCATCGACCAGACATGGACCGCTTCGGCAGGCGCCAACGAGAATCTCCCGATGAGCTGCGTCAACTGGTGGGAGTCGTATGCGTTTTGCATCTGGGACGGAGGCTTTCTCCCCAGCGAAGCCGAGTGGGAATACGCTGCCGCAGGTGGCAGCCAGCAGCGTCAGTATCCGTGGGGTTCGATGGCGCCCGGGAGCGGCACGCAGTACGCGATATACTGTGCAACTCCCTCCGACTTGATCAACGGGGCCTGCGGAGTCACCACGGAACCGGCAGCCGTGGGCATCGCGAACCTAGGAGTAGGTCTCTGGGGCCAGCTGGATCTCGAGGGCAACGTCGGCGAGTGGGACCTCGACTGGTACGCGGATGCCTACCCTGATCCGTGCGTGGATTGCGGCGATCTCGTGGCGAGCGCGTTCCGCGTCACGAAAGGTGCCTACTATGACGCCCTATCGTATTATCTGACTTCGAGCTTCCACAACGGCGCGGAACAACCGGCCGCGCGGAGCCCCAGCGTCGGGTTCCGTTGCGCGAGGACGCCGTAGCCGACGACGACGGGGCGCGAAGTCCGCGCTTGCCTGACGTCCACCCATGTCCACCCATCGCGACGGGACACTACTCCACGTGCGCGCGGGCCGTCACGGGAGCCGCGGTCGGTCCACGGAGCCAGCGCGCGCGGGCGGGACGGCCCGCGGGAGGGACGCTGCGTCATGAATAGGAGTGGTTTCCTCGCCATCGTGGGGGTACTCGTCGGGTGCGGCAGCAAGCTCGCAACGGCGATTTCGCCCAATGCCGATTCTGGCCGTGACGAGGCTCAGCCCGCTGCCGACGCATCACTGGACGTCTCCGTCGCGGGCTTCGATGATGCGTCGGCCGATGCGGCAGTGGTCGTCCCTCCCAGTTCGGCATGCAACACGGGAGCCCCCACGAGTGTGAGCGGCAAGGTCTACGATCCGGCAGGGAAGAATCCGGTCTTCAACGTAAGGGCGCCGGAGGGCGCGTCCACGTCTACCAAGGAGCGGGGCAAGCGCCCAGCCTCTCCGACGGCGGCGCCGGAAGCTGCTCCGAGGATGCCGGCGCGTGTCTGCTCTGGTCCACGAAGCCAGCGCTAGAACGCTACGACGGAGTTCTCCTGGGCTGCGAGTGCGGCGAGCACAACGAGACCAAACCCGACAAGACACCGATGCACGACTGGCTCGATGAAGGAGGTCGAGTCCTCGCGGTGCACTACGGGTCGACCTGGTTCCGCAACGGGCCCTCCGATTTTCAGTCCGTCGCCACCTGGAGCGTGCTCTCCGACGCAGGCGCTCCGGGCCCGTTCCAGGTGGATACACGCACGGCCAGCGGCAACGCGCTCCGGAACTGGCTCACGAACCTGTCCGCGACGGCAGGCCAGAGCCTCGCTCTCCCCCGGCGAACGTGAGCGCGAGCGTAAGCGCCGTGGCTCGCTTGACCGATAGCTGGATCTATTCGGGTACCACGCCGCCAGGTCAACCCAGCATGTTGTCCTTTGCTACGCCGGTAGCGGCCGATGCCGCCGCCGGCCCCGCGCTCTATTGCGGAAAAGTCGTCTTCTCCGACGTTCACGCCGGCGGCCAACTACCGAATTCCACGCCCGTGCCGTCGGGTTGTGTTGCAGGGCCGATGAGCCCCGAAGAAGAGACACTGGAATACGCTATCTTCTCGTTGTGGTCTACGTGCGACAGCGCGGCTCTGACTGCGCTCAACCCGGTAGATGAATTGCTTTTGCATCTGCCTTCTCCGTGAGAAAAGAGAAACCATGAGATCGTCACACCAGCTTGTTGGTCGCCGGCTTGGGCGGGGGACGCTTCTATGCTCCGTGCTCTGGGCGTTCCCTGGCTCCGCCCAAACCACCGCTGCGGCCAGCTCATCCGGCGCCAGCAGCGCAGCGGAAGCTACGCGCATTCAGCAATACGTCGACTCGACGAGTTATGCGTCCAGCGACGTCAAGTACTCTTTCGAGACCAAGTTCGGGGAAAATATCGACTGCATCGACTTCTATGCGCAGCCATCGGTAAAGGCCATGATCAAACAGGGACGCACGGTGCTGACGCGCCCTCCCGCGGATCTCCCGACGATACCGGCCCCGTCCACTCCTCCCGCCGTCAGCGCAGCCTTTGGCGGTGAGCCTGACCAAAATGGTCACTCTCGTCGATGCCCGGCCGGCTCGGTCCCCGTCATGCACCAAGAAGACCGGGCCGCGTCTATTCAGCGCCTCGCCCAGGCGGGAGGCCTCGACGCATTCATGAGGAGTCGACAAAAACCTCTTGCCGCTCCCAGGCGACCGCCGCCGGCGGGGACGTGCCCGGCATCTACCGCGGGTGCGGGGTATTCTCATATCATCGCGTCCCAGTCCGTTACCAACGAGGGCGGAATCGTCATCGCTTCCACGTACACCCCCGCCGTGGCAGGCCCGAACGAGCATAGTCTGTCCCAGATATGGTCGTCTACGGGCCAGCCTGTTCTGGCGCTTCAGCGTCTACAGCAAGTCCAAGATGTCCCTCGGTCCGGACGAGCCGCCGTTCCGCGGTTATCTGCTCGGCCGCGCCACCTTTCCGACCGATGCGCGGTTGACTGTTGCGCTCCTGGACCATTCTCAAGCAGCGATCGGCCGCGTCGATCGGTCTTTCGCGACGTTCGCGACGGCTAACGAAGATGGCTACGAGGTTCATCGGCTTGCGGTATTGGGCGCCGAAATGAAGCTGTTTGTCGGCCGCCACGTCCCGAAGTCCCTCGATGAGCTTTGCTTCGCACGAACCGGGCGCGTGGTAGTCCATCCGTCCGACGTCTTCGCCCGGGAGATTGGGCCGCACCTGCTAGCGTCCCCAACCAAGGCGAAGCTCGGTATCCCATCGGCCAACGACGTGCTGGGCGGGGACCGGTTTCCGTGGCAGGCCGGCTACCGCTCCGCGGCGGTTGGCGGGGCGACGGCAATCTGGTCGCGCAGCGCGCAGCAGCGTTTGAACTTCGTGCCGGAGCCGCATGGGCAGGGCGCGTTGCGTCCCGGATTGGCCGGGCGAGTCGCGTCGCGGCGAGAGGCCGTGTGCGCGACGATGGCCTGACGGACTTCGTGGTGTCGGCGGATCAACTCCGCTCCGTGCTTGGCCCAGAGCGGCTCGAACAACCTTGCAGCGGACGGTGACGAGGCGTTCGAGCGAGGGTCGCCCGATTGCAGGTCGATCCGCAGTTGGCCGATGCTCCGTGCATCGGGTGTGTTGAGATCGTAGAGCATGACGACGATCTCGCTGCAGTCGCACGCCGCGTTGGGGCAATGCTGATCGCAGGCCCAAACATGGTGCCCGTCGCACCTGAGGATCATGTCCCAGTCGTAAGGAAACAGCCGGTCGTAGGGGAGCATGGCGCTCGGCTTCGCGCGATCGAGGGCGGCCCGGTACGAGCTGCGATCGCTTTGAGCCACGAGGCGCCGCGCGCGTCGCCGAAGCTCCTCGAGCTGCGAGGCCAGGGCGGCGGCGATCCAAGGATACGTGTCGAGCAGGCGCTCGGCGGCCGCGTCGCGCGAGGAGGCGGGTAGGACGAGCAAAGCCCTTCGGGGAGGCAACGAGTCAACAGATCGCCCATCGGGCGTTCGAACCGTCCCTCGTTTCGAGACCGCCGACCAAGTTGAGCACACACCGCGCTTCCAGTCGATCGTCTGAAGCTCCCACGACCACCACCGCGCGCAGTCCGGCGAAGATCCGCGCGACCGGCACGCGCGTGCTCATCAGCATGGCTTCGAGCGACTCGGGCGTCGTCAGCAGAATGTCCGAAGGCTCTCGAAGAAACGCCTTCCGCTCGCCCTGCGTTGTGTCGCCATGCCACTTGAAGGACCGGCGACCGATGGTCTCGGCGTAGCGCGCGACCCGATGTTCCTGCGCATTTTCGTCCTTGTCGCGCTGATCGGCGCGGTTCTCTTCGGCGTTTCGAACGCCAGTGCTGCTGTGACCCTGCAAGCCGATCGTTCCGTGTACCAAGTAGGAGGCGCGCCCGTCTACACGATCATGGGTCCAGCGTCAGCCAACATCACGTGGAACTCGAGTCTGAACGGCACGGTCATCCAGTCCGGCGTCTCGTACGGGCAAACCAATGCTCAAGGCGAAGCGCTCATCACGGGCGTCTCCTGGACGTCGGCCGCCGTCGGCACGTGGAACGTCGAGGTGGCGATCACCGATGCGGGCGGAATCGTCGAAAACAGCAACACGGGTGAGTTTCACCGTGCAGGCTCCCTCGTCGGCGCCCGCCATGCAGTTGCCCTGGACGCTTGGTCTGGCACTCATGCTCGGGACCGTCGCGCTCTTCGTCAAGAAACGCCCAGGTGTACGCCTTCCGAGCCTGTGAAGAAGCAGTTCGCCGTCAGCGTCACCCGCGAGGTCGATGGTGGTGAGCGCGGCGATCGCCGCCTTGTGCTCTACGATGCCGACGAGGTTGACCACGCACGCCGGCGGCGCTACCGTCGCCCGCGAAGGCCGGAGAACGATCGTCTCTCTTCATGCGGCGGTCATCGTCGGCGCGCGGCCTGTCAATCCGTCGCGCGTGTCTCTCTCCATCGTGTCCTTGCTCTCTCCAGATGGCTACGTCTACGACGCTCGCTCGCTCCGAAGCCCCTTCCCTCCGGGACTTCTTGGAGCTCGAGCTCCTTGACAACCGCTACCCGGCCCTTCACGGGCTGCGGGTGATCGGCATCGTGCTGGTCCTTCAATACCACGTCACTCAGTCTCTCTTCGTCGCCCTCCAGCTTCCCATGAATCGGGCGTGGGCGAAGACATCCATGACGATCCTCTTTGGTATGGATCTCTTCTTCGTGCTGAGCGGATTTCTCATCGGGTCGATTCTGCTTCGGTCGCTCGACTCGGCGAGCCCGCGGTACTTCGGGCGATTCTACATGCGGCGCGCATTCCGCACATTTCCCTTATATTACCTGGTCCTCACGTTCCTCGCGTTGACGACCGCTCTGACGGCAACGCAGCGGCATAACCTGGTGTTCGACTACGCGTACCTGACCAACTATCGGGTGCTCAGCACCGCTCACAACGGCGATGCCTTCACATCGGTGATGCCCTGGGGCTGGTCGCTCGGGGTCGAAGAGCACTTTTATCTGCTCGTGCCTCTTCTCTTCGTCATCCTCCGGTGGCTTCGCACCGACCGCGCCCGCCTCGCGGTGCTCGGGACGGTCTGGCTGTCGGCGCTCGTCGTACGGCTGCTTTTGTACCTATACTACCCGGCCGGGCTCGCGGCCGCGTACGTGCGCACACATACGCGGGCCGACACGCTCACGGCGGGGGTGATCGTCGCTTACGTGCATCATCGATGGGGAGACCAGATGGCACGCTGGATGGAGAGCCCTGCGGCGCGCGCGATCGTCGCCGTGCCCACGATCGGCTGCCTCTACGTGCTCCTCAATCCCGACATCTTTGGCGACGACGCGCTGGCCGCAGTCTTTTATTGGGGCACGTTCACCAGCATCATGTACGTCGGTTTCGTGCTGCTCCTCTTGCATGGAGGCAACGGTTGGCTGCAGCGCGCGCTCTCGGCGCCCCTCTTTCGTCCGATCGCCACGCTAGGCTATGGCGTTTACCTCGTACACCTTCCGATATGCTACGCCTTCATCAACCCGGGCGCGAGCGCTCTGGTGCGCCGTTGGGGCTGGTCGATGGCAGCGGTCTGGCCGCTCTCTCTCGCCGCGCTCATCGCGGCATCTCTGATCATGGCGTACGTCCTGCACGTAGTCGTCGAGAAGCCGTCATTGCGCCTCCGCGACCGCTTGGCCGGGTGATCCATCGTCGTGGCTACTTTTCCTGTCCACGCTCACGCGGCGCGCCGGTAGTCGTGGTGCAGACCGCCGAGCACGGGAACGGCCTCGATGCGGCCTTCGGTCTCGCGCGGCCCTGGAATGGGCTGCTGCTGGGTGAGAGCTTGGTGCGGGCGCGCTTGGTTGTAGAAGCGGACGTACTCGGTCACCAGACCGCCTACCGAGCGCCGCAACGAATCGATCGCGCAGACGAAGTGCGCGACGGACTCGAGCCCGCCCAGTCCGCGCAGCCAGGAGGCGCGCAGGCGCCTGCCGGAGGAAGCGGAAAGTGAGGTCCAGCTTTTGCTTTGACGAGACCCAACATGGACGAACGCATCGCAATCATCGGACTCGGGTACGTGGGGCTTCCCATCGCGCTCGCTTTCGCACGCAAGTTCAAGAACACGGTCGGCTTCGACGTGAACGAACAGCGCGTCACCACCTTGCGAAGGGGGCTCGATCCGACGCGCGAAGTGGACCTCGCGGCGCTCTCGGCTTCGACGCTCGAGATCACGTCCGATCCAAAGGCCCTCAAGGGGGTCACGTTCTTCGTCGTGGCCGTCCCGACGCCGATCGACGCCGAGCACCGGCCGGACCTGACTCCGGTCTTGCGAGCCAGCGAGACAGTCGGCGCGGCCCTCTCACCCGGCGGCGTGGTCGTCTACGAGTCCACGGTGTACCCGGGCGTCACCGAGGAGCTGTGCGGACCGCTGCTCGAGAAGGCGAGCGGTCTCCGCCGGGGGATCGATTTCAAGCTGGGGTACTCGCCCGAGCGCATCAACCCCGGAGACCGCGCGCACTCCTTCGAGAAGATCGTCAAGGTCGTCTCGGGGGAAGACGCCGCGACCCTGGACCGCGTCGCGGCCGTCTACGGCGCCGTCGTGGACGCGGGGCTCTACCGGGCGGAGTCGATCCGCGTCGCGGAGGCGGCGAAAGCGATAGAGAACGTCCAGCGCGACCTGAACATCGCCCTGATGAATGAGCTCGCGCTCATCTGCGATCGGATCGGCATCCGCACTCATGACGTGCTCCGCGCCGCCGCTACGAAGTGGAACTTCCTTCGCTTCGAGCCTGGCCTCGTCGGCGGCCATTGCATCGGGGTCGACCCGTACTACCTCACCGCGCTCGCCGAGAAGGTCGGTTACAACCCGCAGGTGATCCTCGCGGGCCGGAGGATCAACGAGGGCATGGGGCCCTTCGTTGCGCAGCGGCTGGTCAAGTTCCTTGCCTGCGCCGATGTGCCCGTCAAGAGCGCACGGGTCGGAATCCTCGGCCTCACGTTCAAGCAGGACGTGCCCGACCTGCGCAACACGAAGGTGGTCTCGATCGTCACTGAGCTCCGGCAGTTTGGCATCGACCCGGTGATGCACGATCCGCTCGTGTCGCCCGAGGACGCCACCCGCGAGTACGGAGTGCGGATGGTCCCCTGGGACGAGCTCAAGGAGCTTGACGCGCTTGTGCTCGCCGTCCCCCATCGCGAGTTCTTGCAGCGACCGGTGGCCGAGCTGCTGGCGCCCCTGCGCCGCGGCGGCGCGTTCCTCGACCTCAAGTCGGCGGTGGAGACTCGAGAGGCTCGACCGGACATCCAATACTGGAGCTTGTGACATGAGCCGCATCGACGAGATCCGTGAGCGGCTCCGGGCCGAGCCCCGCCGCTTCGTCGTGACGGGGGCGGCCGGCTTCATCGGCTCGCACTTGACCGAGCAGCTCCTTCGTCTTGGGCAAGGGGTCGTCGGTCTCGACAACTTCGCAACCGGGACTCGCGAGAACCTGGCCGAGACGCTGAGCGACCTCTCCGCGCCGGAGCTCGCGCGGTTCCGGTTCATCGAAGGCGACATCCGGTCCGCGGACACCTGCGCCGGCGCCGTGAAGGACGCCGACGTCGTGCTCCACCAGGCGGCGCTCGCGTCGGTGCCGCGCTCGATGAAGGACCCGCGGAGCACGCATTCGGCCAACGTCGACGGGTTCGTCAATGTGCTCCTCGCAGCCCACGCCGCGGGAGTCCGCCGCGTCGTCTATGCGTCTTCGAGCTCGGTGTACGGGGACGAGACGGCGCAGCCCAAGACCGAGGCACGGATCGGCCGCCCGCTCTCGCCGTATGCGGCGACGAAGCTCATCGACGAGATCTACGCGGGCACGTTTCGGCGCACGCACGGCGTCGCGAGTGTGGGGCTACGCTACTTCAACGTCTTCGGCCCGAGGCAGGACCCCGCGGGGCCCTACGCCGCGGTGATCCCGCGGTGGGTGGAGAACGTGCTCAAGGGCGCGCCGTGCGTCGTCTTCGGCGATGGGAGCGCAAGCCGCGACTTTTGCTTCATCAACAACGTCGTTCAGGCCAACCTCCTGGCCGCGTGCACTCCGGAGCAGGAGATGGTTCACGAGGTGTTCAACGTCGCGTGCGGGGCAAGGACCACGCTGCTCGAGCTCTTCGCGGCCATACGGGCGGGCGCCATGCGACACCAGCCGGGCGCCGAGAGAGCCACGCTCCAGTTTGCGTCCGAGCGAGCCGGCGACATTCCCCATTCGTTCGCGTCGATCGACCGCGCGCGCGAGGACCTCGGCTACGAGCCCTCGCACGACGTCGCACGGGGCATGAACGAGACCATCGCCTGGTACGCCCCGAGGGTGGCCCGAGCGCTCCGATCGAACACGGACGCGAACGCGCACCTGGACGCGAACCTGGGCGCGAACATCGATAACGTGTCTCTCGAAGCGAGGTCGTCATGATTCACACGCTCACCCAGGACGCCGAAACCGCCGTGCTTCGAGTGCGCGGCGAGCTCGACGCGCTGTCCTGCCCGGAGCTCCGTCCGGTCCTGGACACCCTCGCCGCCAAGGGAAAGTGTGTCGTCACGGTCGACCTGTCCGAGCTCCGCCTCATCGACAGCTCCGGCGTCGGCGCCATGGTCTCTCTCTACAAGCGAGTGCGCGCGAATGGGGGAGAGGTGAAGTTCGTGGGGGTGACGGCGCAGCCTCTCGTCATCTTCAAGCTTCTCCGCCTGGATCGCGCTCTCGAGTTCGCCTGAAAAGGATCTCGATGTCCAGACGGCACCAGTTCGCGAACCTTCTGGAGATGTCGGGATCGCTCGCCGCGGTCTTGAAGCTGCGCGCCAGGGCGCCGGTGCCGTGGCTGAGCATTCTCACGTATCACCGCTTTCCGGCGACGGGCGGCTTCGAGTGCGACGACGGAGTCGTCGACGTGACGCCCGAAGAGTTCGAGCGTCAGATCGCCTGCGTCAAGAGGCACTTCAACGTCGTGGGTATCGCCGAGCTGTGCGCGTTCGCCGCGGGTCGTCCGCTACCGAAGAACCCCGTCGCGATCGCCTTCGACGACGGCTATCTTGGCGTCTACGAGACGGCGCTCCCGATCCTGAAGAAGCATAACTGCAAGGCCATGGTCTTCGTGGCCACTGCGGTCACGACCGAGCGCCTGGTCCACTGGTGGGACAGAATCGCCTACGTGCTCAAGACGTCGACCCGCCGCGAGATGCTGCTCGAGTACCCGGTGCCCGTTCGCCTCGACCTCACGGGTTCGCGAGCGCAGGCGATTCGCTCTCTTCTGCTCCTCGTGAAGCTCCGCCCGTCACTCGACCTACCCCGTTTTCTCTCCGAGCTGAGTCGCGCCGCCGATGTGCCCTGGTCCGCGGAGTTCGAGCGCCGGTTCTCCGATCAGCTCCTCATGACCTGGGACCAGATCCGTGCCCTCCAGAAGGCCGGAATCGACGTGGAGTCGCACACGCGCACTCATCGCGTTCTGCAGACGCTGTCCTCCAGCGACCTTCGGGACGAGATCGAGGGCTCTCGCGAAGATCTGCGCCGTGAGCTCGGTGTGCCCGCGCGAGCCCTCGCGTATCCCGTGGGATACCCCCTTGGCTGGTCGTCGCCCGTGCGCGCCGCGCTCGAGCGGTCGGGCTACGAGATCGGGCTGACGAACGGCACGGGGCCGACACCTCTGGATGGCGTGGTGGATCGCTTCGACATTCGAAGGCAAACGGTGGAACGGGATCTGTCGAACGCGTTCTTCCTGACGATGCTGGCGCTTCCCCAGTTTGCGCCGATCCATCCGGTGCCTTCACCGTCGACCACCCACGGAGGAGGGTAGGCGGCCTCGCCGGTCATGGTAAACGGCGAGCGATCGGCTCCGTCGCAACTTCGCGGTGGACGTGATGGCGTGCGCCGAGGGTGGCGGTCGACTTCGCGTGCTCGGCGGTAGCCCGTGGTGTCCGGAAACCTGTCGCCTGCCTCATGCAGCGTGGCGGCCGTAGTAGTTGAGCAGCCCGCCGAGGCGCG
>CALFNG010000170.1 GCA_937902985.1 uncultured Myxococcales bacterium | reverse complement strand
TTCCCAAGCCGAAGGTCACGAGTTCGAACCTCGTGTCCCGCTCCCCCGAATTCATTGAGGATTGTCGGGGGGCCTTACCGCGGGCCGCGGTAAGAGCCGCGGTAAGCTCCGCGGTACGACCGTCGGTTTTTGGGCCCTCGGGAGCCCCCGCGGCGAGTCTCATCGGGAGCTCGATCACCTGCCCCGTTGAGAGGTCCAAACGAATGCTCTCGACCGCCGCGCGGAGGGTCTCCAACGACTGCGCCGTGTAGTGCTGCTGAGTCACGCCCGACCGCGCGTGACCCATGAGCCGCTTGATCGTCCCCTCTGCGACCCGACCTCGCTGAGCCAGGTTGCCAAGCTACGGCGGGTCGCGTGCGCCGTGAACGGGTGCTTGCCGTCGTAGTGGTCGGGCAGCTCCGCGGCGCGGAGATCGGCCCGCAGCATCTCCGCCATGTCCGGGCGCCACGCCTCGCCGGCCTCGTTGGGGAAAAGCGCGTCTGTCGGCTTCGGCTGCTTGCCCACCCACCGAGCCCAGCCCTGCGCCTTCCACGCCTTCAGGGCCCTCACGGCGAGCGAGTGCAGCGGGAGCACCCGCATGCGGTTGTCCGTCTTCGTGGCGCCGATGGTCGCCCACCCGTCCGCGCCCTTCTGAACAAGCGCCTTGTTGACGCGCGCGACGGGCACCGCGGCGTCGAGGTCGAGATCGTCCCACGCGAGCCCCGACAGCTCGCCCTCGGCCATGCCGCTGGTCAGAGCGACCAGCGTCCGCGCCCGTCGCCACTCGGGCACCGCGGTGCACGTCAGCACGCGCTCGGCCACGGGCCGCGTCAGGTGCACGATCGTGTGCTTGCCCGCCAGCGTGACGCCCTCGGGCACTTCGCGGCGCACGGCCTCGTGCTTCATCGGGTTCGCCGGCACGTCGATCCACTCCTCGGCCATCGCGTCGGCGAAGAACGCCGTGAGCGAGTTGACGACGTTCCTGCACGTGAACGGCGCCATGGGACCTCCGCGCGTCAACTTGCGCTCGACGCGGCCGTCCTCGCCCTTCCCCCACGTCGTCGTGACCTTGCCGTCGTCGCGCACCTTGCGGACCCACCCGCGGAGTGCCGCGGGCCCGAGCTCTGCGATCGGCGCGTCGGCGATCTCGTACG
Source organism: uncultured Myxococcales bacterium (assembly GCA_937902985.1). GTDB lineage: Bacteria > Myxococcota_A > Polyangia > Polyangiales > Polyangiaceae > Palsa-1150. The sequence goes on along the minus strand of CALFNG010000170.1, from coordinate 59,869 downwards.
GGAGGACGTGCACGCGGATGCTCGTCGCGTGCTGCACGCGCGTGGCTTCCGAAAGCTTGGGGTTCGTCTCGCAGAGCTTCTCCCACTTCTCCGCGAGGCTGCGGATCGTGATCCGGTCGCCTTCGGGCTGGACGAGCGGCGCGGGCCTGGCAGCGAGCTCCTTCCTGTACGTGTAGAGCCACGTCAACGCGTAACGCTCCGCCGCCTTCTCGGTGCGGTGCTCGCGCGGGATGCGGTGCTCGGGCCACTTGCCCGGCCCCACGCGGTATTGCAGCACGCGCTGCCCGTCCGCGCGCTCGTAGATGTTCCAGCCGCGATCTTCTTTGGTGCTCATGCTTGACCTCCCTCCCCGGAAGGACGGCAACGAAAACTTCGTCTTCGCCACGTCGATCGCAACGATACAGCCCACCGTCACCAGCGGCAGAAGCGCCTCCACGTCGAGTTGTTCGACATCCACGGCGGCATAACTACGCTTGCGTTTCATCCGGGATGACCTCCTTCTTCCGAGGATCTTGTCCTCACTCGAGGCATCCCGGACCTGTCAACTTTCCGCGCGCTCGTTCTCGAGGTCGGCGCGTACCCCTGCGCGTCGCCCTCGCTCCCCAGGCCAGCGTCGGCGTTCCCGTTCGCCGCGCCAACCTCGAGAACGAGCCAACGCGCCGCCCGAGCCTCGGGATGCATGTCGCCGTTTCTCGGCGCGTTTACGCGCGCTGCCGCTCTCGCCGCGGCTCTCGGGTCCCATGTCGAGCCGAGCATCCTGCTACCGCTGACTACGCGCCTACGCACGCTATGCCACCAAGCGCTCCCCGCTCAGAGCGACGTGCCCGGCATTCTCCGCGCGCTCGATGGGGATCCGGCTCAGTGCTAGTCGGGGCTCGACAGGGCGGCCCGAAGAACCTCGCCCAGCTCAGCGGGATCCATCTTCACGCCGGTCCTCTGTTCGTGAACGGCGGGAAGCCAGTTGACGACGTTGTCGACCGTCGCGGCGACGTAGAAATCGAAAGAGGTCGGCGCCAGGACGCGCAGGCCGGTCATCGCGCCCCGCAGGGCGCTCGACCAAAACCCGCGCCCGTCGACGACAATTGCGACACAGGCCAGCGCATCTCGGTTGCGCTTCATCAGCTCCACCAACGCTGCCCGGGCCTCGGCGCTCGGGAGCGCCGCGCCTTCGACGATCACATGAACGTTGGAGCGGTAGCCTGAAGTACGCTCGCTCATCACATCGATTGTTCTCTTGAGGCGCTCGACCATCGGGGCGGTGGCCTGGCTTTTCCAGACGGCGATCAGCACGTTCTTCCAGGACCCAAACACGAACTCGTTTGGCTCCGAATCGAGGAGCTTAAACGCGGTAGAGCGCGGGTTCCAATTGGCGGCCGGGCCGGACTGGCCACTCGCTGTTGCAGGAAGAGCGCTTCGTTTCATCCCCCCGGAGCCTTTCGGTACTCAAACGGTGACGGTCGGAAAGATTTTACAATACACCAATACGGTGCAACGCGGTCGTTTGAGCAATGGTGGACGTTCCCTCACATGTACGTCCAACCCTGAAAGATCCCCTCTTTTTCAGGCGATCTTTGCAACGTGACGCGTTTGGCGGGAAACCATGGCCGGGGTTTCTGTCGTAGGTTCATGATGACATCGACCGTGAGGTCCACCGATTCGAAGACCGACCGTCGCCGCAACAAGGTTCGCGTCGCGCCCAAGAGCGTGGAGCGCTTCGCAGACGAGTCTCCACCGAAGCCTTCGACGCCAACGAGGCGGCGTTCCTGCTCAAGCTCCTCGCCTTCAACTTGCTCCGACGCTGGGTGCATCAGCAGCCGCCCGCCATCCGACACTAGGCGCCTGTCGTGGAGCGCGTCTGCGTCCAAGTCCCTGCTCGACTCTTGCGCGCTGGCGGCCGATGGCAACTTCGATTGTAACCGTTCACGGCGCCGAGGGGTCGCTCGGCACGGTGTGTCCATTGCCCACGGTGTGAGATCGATATTGCGCGGGTGCGCCGGAGCTCCTTTCCATGTCGGGCCTGTTGCGGCAAACCGGGGTCGTGCCGAACGACTCGCGTGACGATCGGATTGCCGAGTTGGAGGCCCTCAAGGGCCGCGTGGGCGTCCATGAACTCCTCCTCCCCGACGAGCGGATGCGCACGGATCTGGGGAATCCCGCGCTGACCGTGGACGCGCTGCGCCGCGACACCGTGACCCGGCTCCACATGGTCACCATGTACTGGGACGGAGTGCTCAAAGTGCGCAGCGGGGTCACCTCCTGCGACGAGCTCATGGGCCACGTACGACGACGCGAGGGCTACGTTGCAGCGCCCTGGCTTCGACTTTGCACTCCGCCGGGGCATGGGTGACGGGTTTCGCGACCGCATCTGGACGTACCTCGACGATCCCGAATTCGAGCGCCACGAGGGCCTCCGGAATGCTCTGTATCGGCAGCTCGTGGCCAGCGAAATCCCGAGCGGGATGGTCCCCGCGGGAATCGACGCCCGCGGGTGCCTCGATCTCGCGGCCTCGGCCGTCCGCGAGAAGAACGCGGCGGTCATCGCCCGCGCCTGCATTCTCGTCGACGACCTCGTGGTCCGGCTGGCCGCCCTTGCAGGCACGCCCACGGGCGGCTCCGAAGCCTGGTCCTGCGGCTCCTGCAACTGAGCCCGTCGCAGGCGGGGCAAGCGGGCCAGCGGGACGGGTCAGGTGTCGCGCGGGCTCGTGCGCGTGTCCTTGAGCATCACGTCGTGCACGCCGCCCTCGTGGATGCTCACCGTCGACGCCACCGTGAGTCGCGCCATCCGGTAGAACTCGCGAAGGTTCGTCGCGCCGCAATTGCACATCGTGGAGCGCACCTTCGCCAGCGTCAGGTCGAGGTTGTCCTTGAGCTTGCCCGCGTAGGGCACGTAGCTGTCGACCCCCTCTTCGAACTCGAGTTGGTCCTTCTGCTTGTCGGCCTCGCCGTGATCGTACCGCTGCCAGTTGCGCGCGCGGTTCGAGCCCTCGCCCCAGTACTCTTTCATGAACTGATTGTTGATGCGCACCTTGCGGCCCGGCGCCTCGTCGAAGCGGGCGAAGTAGCGGCCCATCATGACGAAATCGGCGCCCATCGCGAGCGCCATGGTCACATGGTAGTCCTGGCTGATCCCGCCGTCGGAGCAGATGGGCACGTACACGCCGGTCCTCTGGAAGTATTCGTCGCGGGCCTTGGCGACTTCGATCACCGCCGACGCCTGCCCGCGCCCGATGCCCTTCTGCTCGCGCGTGATGCAGATCGAGCCGCCGCCGATGCCGACCTTGATGAAGTCCGCGCCCGCCTCGACGAGGTAGTTGAAGCCCTCGCGATCGACCACGTTGCCCGCACCGATGTACGCGCTCTTGAAGTTCGACTTCACGAACTCGATCGTGTCGCGTTGCCACTCCGAGTAGCCGTCGGACGAGTCGAGGCAGAGCACGTCGGCCCCGGCCTCGATCAGCGCGGGGACGCGCTCGCGATGGTCGCGCGAGTTGATGCCCGCGCCCACGATGAGCCGCTTCTCGCGGTCGACGTTCTCGAGCGGGTGTTCCTGATGGGCGTCGTAGTCTTTCCGGAACACGAGATACTGAAGGTGCTGTCGCTCGTCGACCACGGGCAGGCAATTGAGCTTCTGGCGCCAGATGAGCTCATTCGCCTCCTGGAGGTCGATGCCCACCCGCGCGCCGTGAATCGACTTGAACGGCGTCATGATCTCGCGGACCGGCATCGTCATCGGCGTCTTGCCGACGCGGTAGTCGCGGCTCGTGATGATCCCTACGAACTTGCCCTGGGGCGAGCCGTCTTCGGTGATCGCGATCGTCGAGTGGTCCGTGCGATCCGTCAGCGCCAGAACGTCGGCCAGGGTGGCGTCGGGCGCCAGGTTCGAGTCGCTGACGACGAACCCGGCCTTGTAGTTCTTCACGCGCCGCACCATCGCGGCCTCTTCGGCGATGCCCTGCGAACCGAAGATGAACGAGAGGCCGCCGGAGCGCGCGAGCGCGATCGCGAGGCTTGCGCCCGAGACCGACTGCATCAGCGCGCTCGTGACCGGAACGGCGATGGTGAGAGGCGACTGCTTCGGGCTCGGGGGCGTGCCGCCGGTTCGCGACGGGTCAGCCTTGAAGCGAACGACAGGCGCCGTGAGGTCGACGTTGGCGGGGACGCTCGCCTTGGTCGTCAGGTTCGGAACGAGCAGGAACTCGCCAAACGTCCTGCTCGGCTCATCGTAGATGAATGCCATAGCGGCCTATAGCACGGTCGACTCGAGCCGGGTGCAGCCGGGACGCGCGCCGACGCTCGTCTCACGCGAGCTCGCGGGAATACGCCTTGCAGCCGAGCCACGCATGGCTGGCCTATCCTTTCTGTGTTCCCCGTTTGATGCGCTTGGCCGATCGTCGGCCTCCGGTCTACCTGCAGGCCTGCTGCAAGCTCGAGTACGACGCGGATCCGAGCGTCGTGCCGCTGCACGAGCCGCAGCTGGTGTACGTGCCGTACGCGCCGCAGTTGACGAGCGACGTATCGGTGAATCCCGCCGTGTCGTTCGGGCCGCACGTCTCGGTCGTGCACGCGCAGCAGAGCGGGCGAATGATGAGGTCCGGGTTCTCGCTGAAGTTCTGCTTCACGAGGCTCTGGGTCGTGACCGGATTCAGCAGGATGTAGCAAGAGCAGCAGTTGCCGTACTGCGCCTCGCAGCTGAGGGTACTGAAGCCCTCCGCGCCGGTCGCGCCGCACGACGACGTCCCGCACGACGGGGCGGCGGCGGTGCACACGTGGCACGACGCGCCGTAGAACTGGGGGTACTCGTACGTCGTCTTGCCGTCGCAGTCGTGGTCGTAGCCGCCGACTCCAACCACGGCGGACGTCGAGAACCAGGCGCCCGGGTAGGCGGTGCTGTCCTGGTCGGCGCAGTCGTCGTTGTTCGTGACGTAATACGCGGCGGGATAGCCGGCGCCGTGAACCGGTGGCGTGCCCGCGCAGGCCACGACCGCGTTCGTCGCGCTGGGATTGGCGGTCGCGACCGTCGCGTTTCGATCGCCGTGCCCGTCATTGTCGTTGTCGGGGTAGAAGACCGCGCACGCCCCGCCGGTCGCGCACGCCGGGCAGGTGCATTGTCCCGTCGTGGAGCCGCTCGCCGCACAGTTGCCGCCGGCGAAGTTGCACGGGCTATTGCAGCAGACGGAAGCCGCGCCGCCACTGACCTGCACGCAGTTGCCGGACTGGCAGTCGGTGGGCAAGGCGCAGGCGACACCGTCGCCCAGCTTCGGGGCGCAGTTGGTGCCGTTGCAGCGGTCCGTGGCCTGGCAATCGCTCTGCGACGAGCAGGTCGTCTTGCACGCGGTTTTCTCGCACGAGTAGTCCGTGCAGTCCGAGAGCGCGATGTTCGAGCATCGGCCCGTACCGTCGCACGTGGTCCGCGCGAGCTGCGTCGTCGTGTTGCAGAACTGGGCGCCGCACCCCTTCTCGGTCGCGGGGTAGGCGCAGGCGCCGGCGCCGTTGCAGGAGCCTGCGCACGGTCCGGCGTCGGGGTCCAAACCGCCGTCGGGATAGTTGATCATGGGGCCGGCCTCGATCGGCGCGGCGTCGGACGCGCCCGGATTGGCGTCCGTAGAGGTCCCGGCGTCGGTCGGGGCGCCATCGCCGGAAGCGTCCGTGGGAGCAGCGTCCATCGGCGCGGCGTCGACCACGGGCATCCCGGCCTCGGGGACCGGCAGCGCGACGCACTCCTTGTCGGGGTCCGTCTTCGCCGGGACCGGCGAGCACTTGCCGACATTGGGCGTCACGTCGCAGCGCATGCAAACGCCGTCGCACGGGACGTCGCAACAGACGCCGTCGGAACAGGCGCCTCCGCCACATTGGGCCGCGGTCGTGCATGGGGTGCCGAGCACGATCCCTGCCTCGTTCGTCGCCTGCCCGTCCGCGGTCACGTTCGCGTCGTTCCCGCCCTCTCCTCCTCCTTCGCCCATCGAAGCGTCTGGGCCTCCGGTTCCCCCAGAATCGAAATCACCTAGAAGCGAGGTGCAGTGGGCGGTGCCGAGAGCGATGGCGAGCGCAGCGACGATACGCAGCGCGCGCCCGGTGGAGACAGAGACGGGCATAATCTCCCTTATACAGGGAACCCGCAGACGACTGGCAACTGATCCTGCCGTCGCCGCTGGCCCACATGCCCCGACGAGCGCTCCTTCTCGGGGCTCGGGGCTCGGGGCTCGGGGCTCGGGGCTCGGGGCTCGGGGCTCGGGGCTCGCTACGTCGCCAGCAGCGTTGGCGACGGTTGCCTCTCCGCCGAGAAAACGAGAGCCCCGCCGATCCGCGCCGTCAGCGGCTCCTCGTTACCGCGAGAGCGTCATTTGCCATTCTCGCGCGAGATCGGCGGCTGAACCGAGCGACGAAGGGCCTCAGTCGGTCGCGGCCGCGTCGGTGGCGATCGCCGTGGTGCTCGCGTCAGGTCCCGTGCCCGTCGTGACCGCGCCGCCCGGCGCGAAGCCGCTGCAATCGGCCGATCCGAATCCGAACGAGAGCCCCGGCCTGCACACGTTGCCCGCGTAAAGATCGCAATACGGAGCGGCGGACAGGCAGTCGTCGTTCGTCGTGCAAGGCTGGTTCTCGGCGACGCGCGGCTCGCACGTATGGCCGGTGGCGCCCGTCGCTTCGCACCGCTGTGCGCTCACGCAGGGCACCGTCGCGCACGACTGGCCCTCTTGCATCGACTTCATGCACGTCGCGGCGACGGTGGTGCTCGGCGCGCAGTAGGTGTCCGTATCGCAAACGGAGCCCGCGTTCTGGCAAAGCGCGCCAATCGCGACCTTCGTGGGGGGAGCGCAGACGAGCGCCGGCGACCCCGGCGAGACCGGTACGCACGCGTCGTTGCCGTCGGCGCAATCGTACGGGCTTTGACAGGGCTCGTTGAACGCCGCCGATCCGGAGAAGACGTGCTTGCAGACGTCGATCAGCGACCCGGGCCCGACGAGGTCCTTGAAGGCGATCATCGACGCGTTGTTTCCGAAGAGCCCGTTGACGCGATCGATGCACGCAGCCGCGTTCGCCTGCGTGTATTTGCGCGTCCGCGAGCCGGTCGACGCGGCATCGTTCGCGTCGGCGTTGCAGACCGACTCGCGCTGGGTCTCGCAATCGGTCGCGCTGGTGAAGCCGCAGGTCGACGCGATCTGGCACTCGGCTTGCGCCTTCGCGGTGCAGAAGCTCGTGACGTCGGGAAACGGAGCGGAGCTCTTGGCGGAACAGCCGGCCGCGACCCACGCGGCGGCCAGCGCGACGCAGAAGGACGACGCGCTCATTCCAGGGCCGGATCCAGTTCGCATGTGCCTCTTCTCCAACGGTGTCTCATCTCCCATGATCCCGGTCCACCCTAGGTGCGCGGCGCCCGGAGACGCAACTTAGGTGCGTCCGTGGGCTCGTCCCGGCTCGGTCCCTGCCTTGCGCCAGTTCGCCAATATGTTATCGGTGAATGCGTGCATACCGCGAGGCTGACCCGAAAAGAGAGCACCGAGCTCACGCGGCGACGATTGATCGACGGAGCCATCGAAATCCTCCGCCGCGACGGCGTTGCCGCCGCGACCACGGGCCGCATCGCCAGCGCAGCCGGCCTCAAGCAGCCGAGCTTTTACGTTCACTTTGCCGATCGGGACGCCATCTTCGAAGCCGCGGCGATCGAGATCGGTCGCCGCGTCATCGAGATGCTCAAGCGGCAGCTCACCGAATTCGACCCGACGCGCGCTCGGCGCGCGATCCGTACGGCCTATGCGTCGATGACCGCAGCGTTCCTCTCCGAGCCCGAGCTCACACGCATCTTTCTCAGGCACCGCGCTGACGACGGCACGGTCCTGGGGCGCACCTTCCGGCAGCTGCTCGACGAGGCGCGCGGCGAGCTCGTAGAGAGCCTCGCGCGCCACGGGCTCGTTCTTCCGCGCGACACGGCGGAGGCTCACGTCGAGCTCCTCGTCGCCGGGCTGCTCGGGCTCCTCGAGGCCCTCCTGGCGGGCCGGCTGCGAGATAGAGACGCGGCGGTCGACGCCATCGCAGGCGCGACCACCGCGATGTTTCGATCTTTGAACAAGGAACGCAAGGACAAGAGATGACGAGACAAGCAGCACCTTCGCGAATCTCGCTCGAACACATCGCAGGGGCGCCTCTCCGGGCGCTGGCGCGCTTCGGCGGATCCGACTTCGCGACACGTTTCGGGCTCAAGGCGCCGGCCGAGCGCGCCGTGTTCCTCGCGACGCGCGCGAGCGCGCGTGCGATCTCTGCGAGCGTGGCCTTCGCGCGCAGCAACGGCAAGGGTGGCCGCGAGGCTCACCCGGAGGCGAAGCGGCTCGCCCCGACGCCCACGGGCGGTCTCTTCGATCTGACGCGGACCGAAGAGCAGACTCTCATGCGCGACTCGATGCGCCGGTTCGCCGACGAGGTGCTCCGTCCGAACGCCCGCAAGGCCGACGACGCGGCCAGTCCACCGGCCGAGATCCTGGAGCAGGGCCACGCGCTGGGGCTCGCGGGCCTCGTGATTCCGGAGTCCCTCGGCGGTATGGCGGCGGAGCGTTCGGCCGTGACCAACGCCATCATCGTCGAAGAGCTGGCTCGGGGCGACATGGGTCTCGCGGTGGCGATCTTGTCACCGCTCGCGGTCGTTCAGGCGATCGTCGAGTGGGGGACCGGCGCGCAGCAGGCGCGATATCTTCCGCCGTTCCTCGGCGATCGCTTCGTGGGCGCAGCGCTGGCGCTCCTCGAGCCCCGGCCGATGTTCGATCCGATGCTCCTCCGCACGGGAGCGGTCCGCACCGATGGCGGCTGGAACCTCTGGGGCGAGAAGTCGCTCGTCCCGCTCGCGATGCAGGCCGAGCTCTTCGTCGTGGCGGCCGACGTTCGCGGGCTCGGGGCTCGGCTCTTCGCGGTCGAGCGCGGCACGCCGGGGCTCTCGGTCGAGGCCGAACCGGCGATGGGGCTCCGCGGCGCAGGCCTCGGTCGCCTTCGCTTCCACGGAGCGCGCGTAGACGACGACGCGATGCTCGGCGAACTCGCCGGTGACGGCACCGCGCAGCTCGCGTCCCTGGTCGACCGGGCTCGCATCGCGTGGGGAGCCACCGCGGTAGGCACCGGCCAGGCGGTGCTCGACTACGTCATTCCGTACTGCAACGAGCGAAAGGCCTTCGGTGAGCCGATCTCGAACCGCCAGGGCGTCGCTTTTCCCATCGCCGACATCGCCATCGAGCTCGAGGGCATGCGCCTGCTCGTCCTCCGCGCCGCGAGCCGCGTCGATCGCGAGCAGCCGGGAGCCGTGGTCGGTCGGTCGGCCGCGATCGCGCGACTCCAGTGCGCGAGCAAGGGCGTCCGAATCGGCTCCGACGGCGTGCAGCTGCTCGGCGGTCACGGCTTCATCAAGGAGCACCCGGTCGAGCGCTGGTACCGCGACCTTCGCGCCATCGGCGTGATGGAAGGCGCTCTGCTCGCCTGACCCTGCGGGCCGGTGGCGCGACCGCTCGCGCCGATGCGCTCGTGAACCTGGCACCCGTCCTGGACGAGGATTCGAAAGGAACGTCGTGATTTATCTAGAGACCCCCAAGAAGCTTCGCGGCTTCATCGAACAGGCTCACGGCATCGCGGTGAACGTGTTCCGGCCCATCTCCCGCAAGTACGACTCGCTCGAGCACACGTATCCCAAGGAGCTCGACATCCTCGCCGCAATCATCGACGGCGTGAACGCAGGAGGCGCGTCGCGCGCCTCGGCGGCCCAGCTGGCGAAGGACGCCGCGCCCGCCGAGACCGGGGGGAGGACCAAGAACGGTGGCAACCTGGCGACCGTGCTGGCCATGATGGAGCTCTGCTGGGGCGACGTGGGCCTGGCGCTCACCGTGCCGCGCCAGGGCCTCGGCAACGCCGCCATCAGCGCCGTCGGGACCGAGGAGCAGAAGGCCAAGTACGGCGCCCAGTGGATCTCGATGGCGATCACCGAGCCCGGCGCTGGCTCGGACTCGGCCGCGATCCGTTCGACGGCGCGCCTCGACGGCGACGAGTGGGTCTTGAACGGCGAGAAGATCTTCGTCACGGCCGGCGATCGCTCCGACGCGCTGGTGGTATGGGCTTCGCTGGATCCGTCCCTCGGACGCGCCGCGATCAAATCGTTTCTCGTGCCGCGCAACGCGCCGGGCCTCAAGCTGCAGAGGCTCGATCACAAGCTCGGGATCCGCGCGTCCGACACCGCGACGTTCCTGCTCGAAGACTGCAGGATCCCCAGAGAGAACATCCTCGGGAGCGCCGACATCGACACGAGCAAGTCGTTCGCGGGCGCGATGAAGACCTTCGACAACACGCGGCCGGTGGTGGCGGCGATGGCCTGCGGCGTCGCCCGCGCCGCACTGGAGCGCGCTCGAGAGATCCTCGGGCGCGCGGGGCTCTTGACCGGCGACCCGCGAACGCCCTGGGTCGGCTCCCACCTCGAGGCCGAGCTCGCGCGGCTCGAGGCCGAGGTCGACGTCGCGCGCCTCCTCACGATGAAGGCCGCATGGATGGCAGACAACCGAGTGCCCAATTCGACGGAGGCGTCCATGGCGAAAGCCAAGGCCGGCCGCACGGTCACCGAGGTCACGCTCCGCTGCGTCGAGCTCTGCGGCTCGTGCGGATACGACGAGACTGAGCTGCTCGAGAAGTGGGCTCGAGACGCCAAAATTCTCGACATCTTCGAAGGTACCCAACAGATCCAGATGCTCGTCGTCGCGCGCCGCCTGCTCGGCAAGACGAGCGGAGAGCTTCGCTGAACATGACGCGCGCCACCAACATCCCCCTGCCTCCGGCCGATTTCGCAGGCGTGACGAAGTACGCGATCTTTCCGCGCGAGAAGCGAGCGTTCCACACCGTACTCGACGCACACAAGATCCTCGCCGGCTCGAACGACCCGGTCAGCGAAGTCCGGTACGCGCGCGCCGGCGACGAGATCGTGGTCGGCCTCGACCACCCCATCGCCGACGGGCGCCTGCGCGAAGAGATGCGGCTCGTGCCGGCCCGCGATGGCGAGGGCCTGATGATGAAAGCGATGACCCGCCAGGTGTTCGACGCAACGGGACAGATCGTTCGTAACGAGGTGGTCCCCGACTTTCGCCACGACTCTCTGGGACTGCCGCTCTCCACTTACCCCGAGGTGGCGCTGCCGTTCCTCTTGGCGTGGATGCCGCTCGACGGCCAGAGACGCAGCGTCTACGCGTGGATCAACGACCGCTTCATCGCGAAAGTGTACGTCGAAGTCGAGGGCCGGAAGTCGGTCACCATCGGCGGGACGTCGCACGACGCGATCGAGGTCATCATGTACCCCGACCTGAACGACTGGATCCCCATGGGCGCGATGGTCACGCGCCTCGTGAAGCCCTTCGTTCCGAAATACCGGATGTGGTACGCGCGCCAGGCGCCGAACCGTCTCGTGCGGTTCGAAGGCCCCTACGGGCCTCCCGGCGCGCCCGAGGTCGTCCTCGAGATCGCACGCTCCTGAAGCGCGCTCATGTCCTCGCTGGCTCCGCGTCCGCGACCGGTCAGCGGCCGGCCCAGATCGCTCGCACGAGCGTCGCGTAGTCGGGGTCGGGCGAGACGAGATCCACGGGCCGCTCGCGGCGTGGCGGCGGCGATGGATGGCGGCGAAGGTGTCCGCGCAGGATGAGACGCGAGACCGCGGGCAGCGTCTCGAAGTGAACGCCGAACGCGCGGCCGTCGTCGCCGGGCCGCCGGCCCTCGACCACACGGGTCACCGTGGCCAGCGTGTCGAACCAGATGGGAAGCTCGGTCGCCTGGAAGCTGACCACGAGCTCCGTTCCGTGCTCGAGGCGCTCGTCCGAGAGCAGGAGCATCCCCTGCGGCGAGAGGTCGAGCGTTCGATCGCCGACCAACCGCCAGGCATCCATCGTTCGCACGGTGCATCCGAGGCGTGTCGCGCGACGCATCTCGTGACGGCGATTGGGCGGAGGCCCGTTGCACGCGGCCCGGTTCAGCGACGGTGTCATCATGCGTAGCGATTGCACCAACGGACCGAGCGCGGCACGGGAGCCTCGAAATGGCGAGGGAAGGCTCGGCGTGGGCGTGAACGGGAGCGTGCTTGACGACGCGCGCATGGCTCTCCTCTTTCTCGAAGGCTTGCCGGGCCCGGGTCGCGGGCTCGTCGACTTCCTTCCGAATGGTATCGGGGGCGCCGTCGGAGGGGCCAAGTTATCCTCACCTCACGCTCGCGCCCCTCACGCGCCAGGGCCGGAAGAGCGACCTCGCGGCATCTCACGAGAGAGCGGCGAGGTGGACGCTCAGGGCGTAGTCGACGCGTCGGTCACGCTTCGGGACGGGCGGCGGTACGTCGCGCAAGGCGCGCGCCAGGAGCCACTCGCCCTCGTCTTCGATGCGGTCGAACCGGATCCCGAACCCTCGGCCTGGATCGCCCGGACGGCGCCCGTGAACGACGCGGGCGATGGTTCCTTCGGCGTCGAACCAGAGCGGCGTGCGCGGGAGCCGGAAAGATACGATCACGGGCTCACCGGTGAGCACTGGCTCGTGCGCGGCCACGAGCATCCCGCGGGGCGAGACGTCGACACCGAGGCGCCCGATGAGGTGAAAGTCACGCTCTCGCACGACCTGGCAATCGACCCCGATGGCGCGGCGAACGGCTCGGCGCTGGCGAGCGTGAACGAGCGTGCGCGTCATGGGCGGCTCCTCTTTCATGGGGGCCCCGATCGTAACGACCCGTCCCCCGGAGAGGACAACTTCTCAGAGAGGCGACTTCTCTTCGCCCGCGGGGGTCAGTGGCTCTTCTTCGCGGGCGCTTGTGCCGGCTGGGCCGAGGCGGTCTCTGCGTTCTTCACGCGCCAGGCAGCGAGCTGCTTGGTACGACGCGCCTTTTGCTTGCGGCGCACACCGGGATTTTGGGGGGTCGTCATGGGCCGCGCAATGTAGTTCAGGATCGGCGCGTCGTCACGGGCTGAGGAGCGATAGGCCTCCCCTCGACCGACTCGATTTGCTTCAACCAGGCGTCGACCTTGGCGATGGCGGGCCCGACCCAGGTGGATCGGGAGAACCGCACGAGCAAATGCGGGGTGTGGTCGCCGGTCCGGGCGCGGGCCTCGAGCCCGGGCGCGCCGTTGCTGGCATCGCCGGCGTCAGCCAGATCGGCCGGTTCGATGCGGGTAGCGCCGAGTGGCCGATCCGCGCGGGCGGCGTCTCCGGCAATCGGGAAGACGAACGCGGCGCGCGCCGCGTCGATCTCGATGGCGGCATCGGGCGCCCGGCCCTGCCTCTGGGCGAGCCACGCGCGAGTGAGATGCCGGTGCTGTCGGGGCTCGGCCTCGTCGAGAACGGCGCGATCGCAGGCCGCCACGAGCGACTCGGCTCGCGGATCGTCACGCGCCAGCGCCACCTGTGCGAGGAGCAATCGAGCTTCGAGCACTCCCCACGGGTCCTGCAGGCGCTCGTAGATCTTGAACGCCACGCGGGCATGCGCCTCGGCCGCGTCGTACTCGTCGGAGTCGAGGGCCACCATCGCGAGGAGGCGCTCGCACGCCGCCTCACCCCGCGGGTTCTGCACCTCGCGAAAGCTGGCGCGCGCCGCGAGCGCCCGCGTCCGCGCGCCGGCGAAATCGAATGCCCGATGGTCCGCGTGCCCCAGAGCGACGTCGCTCTGCGCGATGCCCAGGCGATACCCGATGCGATCGAACTCGGCGCGCGCCTGCGCGAGCAGACCTCGCCCGCGCTGGAAGCCCCCGACCGCCTCTTCGATGAGCGCGAGCAAGATGAGGCACTGCGCCCGCCCGAGGACGTCGCCTACCTCGCTGCAGCGCTCGACGGCCTCGAGGAGCGTGGACCTCGACCGGGCGTGATCGCCGAGCAGGTAGTCGATCTCGCCAAGGACCACCTCGGTGTGAGCCCGCCCCGCGGCATCTCCGATGAGGACGTAGCGCTCGAGCGCCTGCACGACCATCGCCCGCCCCCGCGCGGGCTGCCCCAGGTCGCTCGCGATGTACCCGAGAAGGCGGAGCGACGCCGCTTCGTTGCCCACGTCTCCTGCATGCTCGAAGGCCCGCCGCGCCGTCTCGGCCTCGGCGCCGGCCTCGTCGAGCCGGCCCCGGTACCGGAGGGATTCGCCGCGCCAGAGCGCCGCCTCTGCAGCGTGCACCCCGTGCAAGCGCCCCTTGAGCGTCTCGATGTCACGGAGCGTGGCCGCCGTGTCGCGGCCGCGACGCCAGGACGCCCGGATGAAATCGAACATGAGGCGCGCCGCCGTGTCGTCGTCCCCTGCCTTGAGCAAGTTCGCGACGCGGTGCTGCGTGATGCGGCGCGAGCCGACGCCGGGGTGCTTGGCCATCGCGTTCGCGGCGAGCCGGTAGACGGCAGGCGCGTCTTTGCGCTCTTGCAGACGCTCGAGCAGGTGCTCCTGCAGCAGCGCGTGCGCCCACTGATACTGATCGTTGCCCACCGACAGGAGGATCTGTGCGCGCGTCAGGGCGACGAGGCTGTCTCGCGGGTCCATTCCCAGCGAGGCGCAGAGCGTCTTGAGCACGTCGCCCCGCACGTCGTCGCCGAGAGCCGAGGCGGCGTACGCGCTCAGACGAAGCTCGGTGGAGATCGCGCGGACGCGCTCGTCCCAGAGCTCGGCGGTCGTGATGGGGCGGCCGTGAAGCGCGTGCTCCGGCACACGGTACTTGTCGCCTTCGAGGGTCAAGTACCCGCCGCCCGCCCAGGCGTAGAGCAGCTGCAAGGCGAAGAGCGGATTGCCGCGGCTCTGCTCGACCGCGCGCAACACCGCGGCGTCGTCGAGGGGCAGCGCCGAGCGCAGCAACGTCTCGGTGTCGTCGGTCGCCAGCGGCTTGAGCTCGAGCACGCGCCCGCCCCATTGAGCGCGCAAGGCTTCCATTCGCAGCGCGGCGTCGAGGTCGGTCGCGAGCGTCTCGCTGCGGGCGGTGACGATGATGAGCAGCGGCAGGTCGGGCGCGTCTCGCCGCAGCCGCGCGAGCACATCGAACGTGTTCTGCGTCGCGTAGTGAAGGTCGTCGAGCCACATGAGGAGCGGGCGCTCCCTGCCGATGCGCTCGAGCACGCGCTTGATGACGCTGAAGCGGAGCTCGGGACGGTCGAGCACGAAGCGCTTGCCCGTAGGTCCCATGGGCGTCTGCACGTTCGGCGGCGTCGGCCGGAGCCACTCGGCCGTGGCCGCGACCCAGGTGAGGGCCTCGTCGTCGTCTTTCGCGACCTCCCATCGGACCATGAGGGTCTGCTCGACTGTCGCGCGGTCGGCGCCCGTCAATCCGAAGTGCTCGTTGACGGCCCCGGTGATGCCCGCGAGCGGCGAAGGCGCGCGCCCGTAGCGCGCGCGCAGAGGAACCATGACGCCGCGCTCGTGCGCCTCGGCGCACAGCCACTCGGCGAGGCGGCTCTTTCCGACGCCGGCTTCCCCGATGAGAGCAAGGAGATCTTGCCGCTGCGCGCCGCAGGTCACGAGCTCGACGGCGCTCCAGAGCTCGCGACGCTCTTCCTGCCGCGCCAGGAGCATCGGGGCGCGCAGACTCAGGATGCCCGGGGCGAGCGACCGCGCGTAGCCCACCGGCGCGGCGTTCGAGCTCGGCAACCCTTGCACGATCTCTTCGAGCGTGGCCGCGTGCGCGGGGCGGAGGCGCTCCCACGCGCGGCGCGCGTCGGCGGCGAACTCGAAGCGGTTCCAGGGCTTTTTCTCGAGGAGCCGCAAGACGAACTTGCCGGCCTGCGCGGGCACGTCGTCGCGCAGCGTGGGCGGCGGGACGGGCGTGCGCTTGTGCGCGCGAAGGACGTCTTGCGCGTTGCCCTCGAAGACCTCGTGCCCGGCGAGGACCCGGTACATCACGCACCCGAGCGCGTAGAGATCGGTCGCCGGACCGACGAGCGACGCCTGCCTCCGGATCTGCTCGGGCGCGACCCACCCTACGGTCCCCGCTCCCGAGTGGACCGCCACCTCGGGCGCTCGCGCGCCATCGAGCCGAGAGTCGTGCCGGTACTCGCGGAGCCACGCCAGCCCGAGGTCGAGCACGTAGGCGCGCGGACCGAGCGTCGTCGACGCCAGGTCGAGCATGATGTTCGACGGCTTGAGGTCGCCGTGAATGACGCCGCGCGCGTGTGCATGCGCGAGCGCCGCGAGCGCCTGATCGACCATGGCCCAGACGACGTTCCACGGGAGATGCATCGTGTGCATCCACTCGTGGACGCTTCGCCCCGGGAGGACGTCCATCACGAAGAACGGGCTCCCATCGGCGAGCTGGCCGAAGTCGCGGGCGCGAACGATCGCTGCGTGATTGAGGAGCGCGACGGCGCGCGCTTCCTGATGGAACCACCAGCTCTCTTCGGCGCGCGTCTCGCCCTTCTCGGGCGAACGCAGTCGTTTCAGCGCGACCCGATCGCCGGTGACGATGTCACGGCACAAGTACACGACGCCCATCCCTCCCCGACCGAGCTCGCGAACGACCTCGTAGCGGTAAGCGAGGACGGTGCCGATCTCACTGGTCGATGGGCCAGCCGTCTGGTTTTGCCCTGCGGTCGTCATGGCGCCGAAGTAAAGACTAGCTTGGTAAGGCGGGCGTGCGCACTCACGCTCCGTTCGGGGGGCGACGCGAAGCCTGCGCCTGCCGGAGCCGGTCGCCCAGGGTGCGCCGGAGCGCCGCGAGGTTATAGCGAGCGGGCCGGTCGCCTTCGGGCAGCTCGGCAATTTCGCGGGCGACCCCCTCGGCGTGGACCCTTGGACGCTCCGGAATTCCGAGCCGCTCGCCGAGCGCCCCCAGCGCTTCGCTCTCGGCGGCTGACACGCTGCCGTCGAGGCGCGCGATCCAGCACGCGACGGCGTAGACGAAGAGCCGGTCGTCTTTCGTCAACGGGCCACGGTCGATGACCCCGAGATCCACCGGCCGCTTCGTCGACTCTTCGATGTCCGCGATTTCCTCCAGGGACAGGCCTTCGTCTACGGCGGCGCGCACGATCGCGTCGGCCTCGTCGGGGTCGAGTTGCCCGTCGGCCCATGCGATCGCGGCGAGTGCGACGAAGATGTCCTTGCCGAGTCTCTTGTCAGTCATGACGCCCTCGCCTTGCCCTCCCTCGCTGCCTTCACCGACCCTGTCGTCGCCTCTATTTCAGGCCAGAGGCCGGCGATCGCTGACCGGCTCGATCACTTCTTCTTCGCGGGCATTGTCCGGAACGCCAGGTCCCACAGCGGGGTCGACACGCCGAAGCCCCCCGCGTGATCCGCGTGGTGGTGCGTCATGTGATGGCGACGGAGGAACTTGCCCCAGCGGGTGGTCGGCAAGAAGTGATGCACGTAGTAGTGCGTCCCGTCGTAGAAGAGGTATCCGACCACGAATCCTGCGAAAAACGGCTCGCCGATGGCCCGGCCGAGAGCGAACGTGAAGAGCGAATAGAAGACGATCGCCAGGGGCACGCTGGTGAGGAGAGGCATCACCAGACGGTCCCTGTCGCTCGGATACTCGTGGTGGACCCCGTGCAGCAAAAAGTGGATGCGCTTGCCGGCGGGGGTCTCGTTCGTCCAGTGGAAGACGAACTTGTGAAGGATGTACTCGGCGAACGTCCAGGCGAGCATTCCGAAGAGGAACATCGCCGCCATCGCCACCGGCCCCACGGCATGGTGGACATCGGAAGCCTGGTAGCGGAGCACACTCCGAACGAGAAAAAACACCGTGACTGGAAGCCAGACGACGAATGGGGTCGCGGGATGAATGCGCGAGAACCGTTCGAGAAAATCGCTCTCGAACATCCGGCAAGTCTCCGCTTGCGCGTCGCGCACGCCAGCGCGCACACGCTTGGGAAGCCGGGGCTCGAGAACCTGATCCGCCATCACTTTCCTTTGGCGGCCTACGCTAGAGCGCGGGCCGACGAGGCGCAATAGCTCGGCTGGTCACGGAGCGCGAGCCTTGGAGCCGGTGCGAAGAGCTTTTCACAGGGTGGCGAGAGTCGCCTCGGTCGCCTTCTTCTGATCCCGACGGGGCACTATCTAGCGTGAGGTAGCGTGAGTCGCGAAGACCATCCAGAAGTCGCAGGACGCAACGGCCGTTCCGATGCGACCCGCCCGGAGCCTCTCCGCCAGTTCCGTCGCTTATTGCTCACCCGCCCATTGACGCCGAGCGCGACCTTGACGATCGGCTACTCACCCATGGCGGACCCAAAGACCCTTCGAGCGCTCCAGGGCGTCGCGCGCGCCCTTGGGCGCTGGGGCCGTGAGCAGGCGCGCACAGCAGGCCCCGAGCTCACGCCCCAACAAGCCGACGCGCTTCACCTGCTCGCGGAGCGAGGCGTCGTTTCCACGTCGGTCCTGGCCGACCGGCTCGGCATCGATCCGTCCACCGCTAGCCGCAACCTAGCAGGCCTCGAACGGCGCGGTTACATCATCCGCAAGCGAGGAGCCGACGACGGCCGCCAAACCGACGTCCGCCTCACGTCGCGCGGGAAGCGCACGGCCGAGGGCGTCTCTTCAGGCTGGGGGGCCGCCTATGCCAAGCTGCTCGAACCGCTTTCGCGAACCGAACGGCAGCGCCTAGCGGACGCGCTCGATCTCCTCGCGCGCGTCCTCGACGGCGGCGGCCGCCGATAGGCTTCCACCTCGAGCAGAACCGGAGAGAGCCCGATGTCTGGCTGACCAGCAATCAACCCGACTGACCGCTCTCTCTCTCATGGCCCTCATGGCTCTCATCGCTCGGCTGGCCCTCGTGGCCATCTTGACCGACCGACGGGCTGCTCTCGGCCTCTCCCGTCGACTCGTCGCCACCCTGACGACGCTTCGCGTGGGTGGCCCGTCCGCCCTTGCGACCGGCTACGCGCGCTTCTTCGCTCGTGAACTCGTGGGCGGTGCCGGCCGAATGAGCCGCCTTGCCACCCTTGCGCGCGATCTCGCTGACGATGGTTCGGTCCATCGCAGCAAAGCCGCGTGGCCGCTTCTGCTTGGTTTCACCGCCCTCGAAGGGCTGCGGGGGGCGATCCGGCGTGAGGTGCTGCTGCGGCGCCTGCGATGCCGACAGCGCCACATGGTTGCCGTTCACCTGGCTTTTGTTGTCGTTTCGGGTCTGGGCCTGCGTGCCCGTCAATTCCGCGCTCATGTTGCCGTTCCTTCTCGAGGTGTTCTCGGTTAAATTGATGCTCGACAAGCCCGTTTGATTCCCTCGTCACTGCGATTGGAAGAACCGCGCCGAGAATCCGATCCTTCGCGGGCACCGGATCGCTTCTGCTGCACATGCCGTGCGAGCACGAGGTGTGGGCGTACGAAAAGTTCCACCGCTTGAGCTTCCACACCGAGGGGAAGCCTCGACAATGGCCGTACGCGCGGCGTGCCGTCTCGTTTCGACGAGCGCGCCACGCTGGAACCCTCGCGCATGGCCGCCGCCTGAATATGGGACCGGGTTCTGCGCGGCCCGCGCCTCGCGGCGCCGAGCCGCTTGTTCCGAAGCTACGCGATCGACGAGAGAGCGAACGCGGCCCTTGGCGACTCAGTTCAGTAACGTGCGACCGATGTGCCGTGCCGCCACTTCCGAGGCGCGATCGATCGTTTGATTGACCACCGCTTCGGTGGCCTCGCTGTCTACAACGATGCTGAAACCCGTGGCGCCTTCCGCGAAGAAGCCCGCTTCGAGGCTGGATCCGTCGTCCAGCTTGAGGGACCGAGCCTCGACGGGTAGCACGTAAACGCGCGAGGCAACCTGCACGTGCACATACCCGACAAAGCGACCCGAGGGATGTCCAGTGACTCGCATGACCTGCCTCCTGGACACCCAAGCTAAACATCAAGACAGTTCGCGCAAGGTTTGGGCCAGCGGAGATTCGACCGGCCGCGGTCGCTTCGTGGGCCAAGCCGCTGATGGGGCGCACTGAGGACGGTCACGCGACGGTCCCGCGCTGCGCCGTGCGCCCGACGACCCGAAACGAAGGTCGCTATACGTTGCTGACACACTCGATCGCAGAATCGTACCTGGCCGTGCCCCCGAGCGAGTTCGGTCCCATCGTGGAGGGTCTTCGCGCGGCCCGCCTCGTCGCGCCGGCGACCCCGGCCGGCCGCGAGAGCGGCGCCTTCTGGACACGGGTCGTCTTCGAGAAGCCTTTTGGCCACGATCTGGCGAGCGCGCGGGCCCTCAATGACGCGATCGCCTCGGCGTTCGACGAGCCGCAGGTCTTTCGAATCGACCACTACCTTGGGAAAGGCGCTCGCGTGCGCCTGACGCGAGCGAGGTGTCGGCGCTTGCCTCGCCGCGTCCCCGTCAAGCCGTGGCGGCCGCGGGCTCGTCGGCAATCCAGAGAACCTGGCCCTTGCAGTCACGCACGAGGCGCGAGGGGGTCTCATGGATGTCGCCTTCGCGCGACCAGGCCCTCGCCAGCGCGGCGCGCTTGTGGGCGCCGACCACCAGCACGAGCACCACGCGCGCGTGCTGGATCACGGTGCGCGTGAACGTCAGCCGAGCTTCGAGACCTCGTTGGGCGCCCACCGCGATGACCGACCGATCGGTGACGTCGATCGTGCGATCGCCAGGGAACAGCGACGCGGTGTGCCCGTCGTCGCCCACGCCGAGGACCATGACATCGAACGCGGAGACGCCGTCGACGTCTACAGGGACGCCCTCTCTCACGACCTTCTCGTAGGACCTGGCCGCCGACTCGAGATCGGGCGCATCGGCGGGCATGCGATGCACGTGCTCGGGGGCAATGGGAGCCGCGTCGAGCAGCGTGGCCTTGGCCCACCGGTAGTTGCTGCGGTCGTCGTCGGGCGGGACGGCGCGCTCGTCTACCCAGTAGACGTCCACCCGCGACCAGTCGACCCCCGCTCTCCGGGCGAGGGTTGCGTAAGCGGCGCGCGGGGTGTTTCCCCCCGACAGCGCCAGGGTGGCTCGACCCCGAGTCGCCAGGGCCTCGATCAGCGCCGTTGCGATCCGCTCGGCAGCCTCGGTCGTGGCGGCAGCGGGGTCCCTCTCGGTGATGAGCTGTCCGGGGATCTCTCTGGAACTCATGTCACCTCCTTCGAACAGCGTATGTAAGACGCCGCCGCGATGGCGTCAGTGGCGTCCGGAGCCGGCAAGGGCCACGCTCGCGGCGCCCGCGAGGCCGACGTCGCTATCGAGCACCACGGCGACGGGGATCTTTTCCATCACGGCGCTGAAGCGACCCTTGTCGCAGAACGCGCGGCGGAATAGCCCTCGATCGAGAACCGGGAGCATTCGCGCTGCGATGTTTCCGCAAACGTAGACTCCGCCCAGCGACAGGGTCTTGAGCGCGAGATTGCCGGCCTCCGCTCCGTAGATCGAGGCGAAGAGCTCGACCGCGCGGCCGGCCGCCTCGCTCTTGCCCGACGTTCCGAGGGCACCGATCGCGGCGTTGCGATCCGGCTCGGCCGCGACAGTGGCGGCGTTCACGGCGGTCTCGCCGAGGCCCTTCACCTGGCAAAAGAAGTCGTACACGTTTCCGAGCCCGGCGCCCGAGAGGATGCGCTCCCAGCTCACCCGACCGAAGCGGCCCCGCAGGAACTGCAGGAGCTCGATCTCGAGATCGTCACGGGCCGCGAAGTCGGCATGGCCGCCCTCGGTCGCGCTGGGGACGAAGCGCTCCCCGTCCCAGATGAGCATCGCCTCTCCGAGGCCCGTGCCTGCCGCGATGACCGCGATGTTGGCTCCCCTTTTCTTCGAAGCGCTCCTCGGCATGCCCGCGTCGTTCAGGCGGTGAAGCTTGGCCGGGCGCACCCGCAAGGCGCCGAGCGACAACGCCACGAGGTCGTTGAGGAGCGTGACTTTTTTGATCCCGAGCTTTCGCGCGATGACCCGGGAGTCCATCGTCCACCGCAGGTTCGTAGCGGCGGCTCGCCCCGCGACGACCGGCCCCGCGACTCCGAACGCCGCGGCGCGGACCTTGGCCGTGCGCTCGGCCTCGATGAACTCGCCGGCCACCGCTTCGAGCGACGGGTAGTTCGCACTCGCGTATTCTTGCTTGCGCACCGTCTTGCCGTGCGCGTCGAGCAGCGAGAGCCTGGCGTGCGTGCCGCCGATGTCGCCAACCAGGAACACCGGCACGAGGCTCTACCATGTTCAGGTCGCGCCGCCGAGTACCCACATGGCCGCGAGGCCGAGGCCCACCCCTACCCTAGTGCGTAGCGCGGAGCGCGAATTGCTGGCGCTAGAGCTTGCCGGCCTTGGTGGCGCTGAGGTGCGCTTCGTACGTCTCGGAGAAGGCGTGCCGCCCCTCGCCCCGGGCGACGAAGAAGAAGTAGTGCGTCGCGGCGGGGGCCATCGCCGCCTCGAGCGATCGGGCGCCGGGATTGGCGATCGGGCCCGGAGGAAGGCCCTCGTGGGTGTACGTCGAGTACGGGTTGTTGGGGTCGTGCTCGATCGGCGCGGTGGCCTTGCCCGCGAAGTCGGCGCACGACGTGGCCTTTTCGGGCGCCACGACGCACCCGTACGCCGCCGTCGGGTCGCACTCGAGGCGCTTGGGGTGGAACGCAGGATCGCGCAGGCGGTTCAGGAACACGCTCGCGATGATCGGGCGTTCGTCGTCGGCCACCGCTTCTTTCTCGACCATCGACGCGAGGGTCACGACGTCGCGGATGCCCATGCGCGACGAGGTCATGACGTCGTTCAGGCTCGACCCGTGCGAGCGCGAGAGGATGTCCCAGCGGCGATCGAACTCGTGCTTCATACGCCGCACGACCTCCCGCGGATCGCTGTCGAACGGCAGATCGTATGTCGCGGGAAAGAGGAAGCCCTCGGCACTGTCGCCTTCGATGCCGAGATCGCGCAGCAGCGCCGCGTCGGTGGTTGCGTCGAGGAAGTCACGCAGGGCGACGACCTGCTTGTCCTGGAGGCGCCGGGCCATGTCGAAGCGGTTCCACCCTTCGGGGAAGGTGACGCGCGTCGTTCCTGCGGACGCGCGCCGCTCGAGGCGGGCCATGAGCTCGCGAGGGCTCGCGTCGTCCGTGAGAAGGTGTCGACCGGCCACGACGGCGCCCGTTCCCCCCGTCACCCGGACCCAGAAGGCGAAGAGCCGCGGACTCGAAACGACGCCGGCGGTGGCCAGCGCCGAAGCGAGCCCACCGGCTCCCGGATCCTGGACCACGAACAGCTCGACGGCGCGCCCGTCGCCCGGCCCCCGCGACGAGGGGTACAAGATGAAGAGCCACGTCGAGACGGCGAGCGCGATCAGGCCGAACGCGGCGCCAGCGGCCACCTTGACGCGCCGCGCGAGGGCTTCCCTCGCCTTCAGCGGGCGGGTCGCGGACGGGGCGGCGGCGTCGCCTGCAGGACGGCGCTTGCGGCGCTTCGAACCGCGCCGCCGCGGAGGCTTCTTGCCGTCGGTCTCGCTCACCGCTCTCTCATCGGTCGGTCATCGGTCGGTCATCGAGCGCCTCACGGCCCCTTTCGCCGGGCCTGGCGGGCGTCGAGCCACGCCTGGAGGATCGCACAGGCCGCCGCCTCGTCGATGTGCGCACGGGCCTTCTTGCCTCGCACCTCGCTGGCCGCGAGCGAGCGCTGCGCCTGAACGGTCGAGAGCCGCTCGTCCCAGAGCTCGACCATGCAGCCCGTGCTGTCGGCGACGAGCTGCCCGAGGCGCCTCGCGTCGCGCGCCGAGGCCCCTTCGCCGCCCCGGAGGTGAAGGGGCAAGCCGACGATGAACCTCCCGATGTCTTCGCGGGTCGCCAGGTCTCGAACGGCCGCGGCGAGCGCCTTGGGATCGCGCGGGTCGAGCGTGCCCCGGGGGTGCGCCAGGAGACCAAGCTCGTCGTCGATGGCCACCCCGATTCGAGCCCGGCCCGGATCGAGCCCGCAGACGCGGGCGTGACGACCCGGCCGACGCGGCGTAGCGGTCACGCGGCACCGATTAGCGCGAACGAGTGCGCTTCGCCAGCGACGCGTGCTTGACCGAGACGTGCGCTCGGGGCCATAAGTCGCGGCCACGGATTGTCACGTTCTGCCCACGGTCTGCGTCAGCTTCTGCCCACGCCTTAAGAGTAGCCGCGATCCCGCCCGTATGACCCCGCTCCGAGCCGTGAAAGGCATGAACGACGTGCTGCCCGACGAGGTCGGGCGATGGCAGCGCGTCGAACGCGCGTACGCGCGTTCGATGGCCCTGCACGGCTTTCGCGAAGTGCGGACCCCGTACGTCGAGCCGACGGCGCTCTTCGTCCGCGCCATCGGCGAAGTGACGGACATCGTCGAGAAGGAAATGTACTCCTTCGACCATCGCGGCGAAGCGCTCACGCTCCGCCCCGAAGGCACGGCGAGCGCCGCGCGCGCTTACATCGAGCACGCCGTGCACGGGCGCGAGCCGGTCACGCGCTGGTGGTACACGGGGCCGATGTTCCGGGCCGAGCGACCGCAGCGCGGCCGCTACCGGCAGTTCTTCCAGGTCGGCGCCGAGATCTTCGGCGACGAGGGGCCCGGGTGCGACGCGGAGATGATCGACATGCTCGTCGGTTTCCTCAACGAGCTCGCCGTCCCCGGCATCGAGGTGGTCGTGAACACGCTCGGCGGTCCGTCGACGCGAGAGCAATACCGGGCCGCGCTCGTCGCGCACTTGACGCCGAAGGCCGAGTCGCTGTCCGCCGATTCCCAGCGACGCCTCGGGACGAACCCGCTCCGCATCCTCGACTCGAAGAGCGAGAGCGACAAGGCTGCGGTGAGCGACGCGCCGACGTTGCACGACTTCCTCGGCGCGGGTGACCGCGAGCACTTCGAGAGGCTGCGCGCCGCCCTCGACGCGCTCGGCACGCCGTATTCCGTCGACCCTCGCCTCGTCCGGGGCCTCGACTACTACACGCGCACGCTGTTCGAGATCCGCGGCGCCCACGACAAGCTCGGCGCCGGCAGCACGCTCGTCGGCGGCGGCCGGTACGACGGCATGGTCGCCGCTCTCGGCGGACCCAGCGTCCCCGCCATCGGCTTCGCCGCAGGCCTGGAGCGGCTGCTCATCGCGAGCGACCTGACCGAGGCGACGAATACGGTCGACGCCCTTGTCGCTCCCCTCGGCGCCGGCGCGACCACGGCGGGCCTCGTGCTCGCGCGCGACCTCCGGCGCGCGGGCGTTCGCTGCGAGATCGACACCCGCGGCGGGTCCCTCAAGAGTCAGCTGCGGCGGGCCAACACGCTGGGCGCGCGCATCGTCGTGATCCTGGGCGACAGCGAGCTCGCCGAGAACGTGGTGCAGGTCAAAGACCTCGCGGCGCACACGCAGGACCGCGTCGGTCGCGACGACGTCGTTCGCGCGGTCGCGTTGCGGCTGGCCGACGACACGGCGCGGATGGTCGCTCCCGCGGCGTCGAGGGAGCCGGCGTGAGTCGCCTTCGCGAGCCGCTTGGCCTGCGGGCGCGAGGGATCCGCGTCGCGATCGCAGCTGCCGTTCTCGCGGCGGCCCCGAGCGCCGCGGCCCAGGGTCCGCGCCCTCGCCGCACGCCGCCACCGCCGCCCAAGCAGGCGCCCAAGTCGGACGCAGACGACGACGAAGACCACACTCCGATGCTCCGCACCGAACCGGAGATCGCGCCGCCGGCGGATCCGCTCGCCATCTCGCCCGACGCGCGCGCGCGCATCGGAACGGACTGGGACGGCCGGCCGCCTGCGGCCGAAGGCGAAGCGTCGACGACCTGGTTTCCCTACTACGAGCACCGCGCCGGCGATTCGCGCCTGCGACTGCTGCCGCCGCTGCTCCTCGAGCACACGCGCGGGCTGACAGACCCGTCGCAGTCCCGCTACGGCGTGCCGAAGACGCCGGACACCGAGGGGCTCTACGGCCTCCTCTACTACCGGCGCCGTTCGCTGAAGCTCGACATGGACGTCGTCTTCCCGGCCCTCTGGCGCGTGCGTGACGGCGACAACCACGTCGTCGTCGCCGGACCCGTCGTACATCGCGAGGCCCCCGGCGAGAACGACAACTGGATCGCGCCCCTCTTCTTCGCCGGCTCTCGCAAAGACGGCGGCTACTTCCACTCGCCGTTCCTCCTGAGCACGTCGCACTGGTCGACCGACGGCGCGTTCACCCTCGTCGGCCCCTACTTTCGCGACCGCACCGGCCCGGCCGTGGGCATGGGCGTCGCGCCGTTCTTCTTCCACGGAGACAACGGCAACACCGAGGGCACGCGGCGCACATACACGCTCATCCCCCCGCTTCTTTTTTACCACGGCGAGCACGAGCTCGACTCGAGCACGACCACGGTCGTCGGACCCGTGGTCGTCCAGTCGGATCCGAAGCGGAGTATCGTCGACTTCGCGCCGATCTTCTTTCACATCGAGGGCAAGCCCCTCAGCGGCGGCGTGGCCGAGTCGCACACGACGCTCTTTCCGCTCTTTCATTACGGCTACGATCCCGAGAGCTCGCTCTTCGTCGTCCCCGGCTACTACCGCCGCGTGTCGCGCACGTCCGACACCATGCTCACGCCGTTCTTCTCGCACGCCGAGACGCGCAACGGGTCGACCTCGCTGACGGCCATCGGCCCGATCTTGCCCCTGTGGTGGGACTACCGCGATCGCGACCTCGGCGTACACGCCGAGGCGCTCGCGCCCTTCTTCTACAACTCGGACAGCCCGGCCGGGCACGACTGGCTGACCCCCCTCGTCGGGCGCTTCGAGACCTATGGTCAGTCGCGCACGTGGTGGGTCTTTCCCACGCTCATGCTGTCGAGCGATCGGCACGGGTGGTCCGACGCGCTGCACCCGATCCTCTACGTCGGTCGCAACGACGACGCGTCGCACACCGTCGTGGCGCCGTTCTTTTGGGACTTCGCGAACCAGAAGGGCCGGACCACGGTCGGCTTCCCGCTCTACTGGCGCCTCGCGGATACGTCCGACGACTCGGTGGTCCAGGTCGCGGCGAACACGCTCTACGTGCAGAAGCGCGTCCCCGGCGGCACCGACTGGCAGTTCCACCTGGTCCCGCTCTTCTCCTACGGCGAGAGCCCCGGCGGATACTTCTGGAACGTGCTGTTCGGCCTCGCCGGCTACTCGCGCGAAGGCGCGAGCGCCCAGGTGCGCGCGCTCTGGATCCCGTTCAACTCGGGCGCGTCGCGGGCGAACGTCGCCCGCGAGTAGCTGGCGAGGCACGGGCGTGACGCAGACGATGAGCGGCATTGCCTCCAACTGCGCGACCGTCAGTTCAGCCGGAACATGACCGTGCAGCGCATGCGCACGCGCACCGCCTGGCCCCCTCGCAGGCCGCGACTGAAGTGGTAAGACCGCGCGGCTGCGGCTGCCGCTTCATCGAGGCCGTAGCCGAAGTGCCTGGGCAGTCGGACGTCGGTCACGCTTCCCTCGGTATCGATGACGACGTCGACCGGCACGTCGACCTCGACGCCCGCCGAGGCCGCCGACGGTGGATACCGCGGCGCCTGCCAGTTCAGGAGGCGTGGACGGGCGTCGACGCCTTCTTCGGCATAGACGGCGTCGCCCTGACGCTCGCTTCCTGTGCCCGGGGCGGCCGGTGACACGTTCGCCTTCGCGCTCGACGCGGGACCCACGGTCATGACGAAGTCTATCGGCGCCGTCGGCTCGTCGCTCGTCACGAGCGATGGGGGCAGTTCGGCGGCCTTGACCTCCCGATCCGGCGCGATCGGCGCGTTGATGGCTCTCTCTCGTGCGGGACTTCGAGCCACGGATGGGGTCACAGGAGCCGCGGTCGAATCGGCGGCGACGCCGGGCGACGGCTCCGGCTCGGGGCTCGCAGATGCGATGTCGAACTCGGTGACGAGCGCCGCGGAGACCGGCGGTTCTGACGGCGCCGGTGGCAGGCCAACGAGGACCCCCGAGTGCACGGCGATCGAGCCGAACAGAACGATTCCTGCGATGGGCTTGCGCGCGATCATCGGGCTTGAACCAGGTTCGATTTGAGTAGCATGATTTTATTTCATCGTGCTACCGATGCCGTCGTCGCGGGAGGTCGGTTCTGTGCCGGCGCGACGGAGAGTCATGTTCGAACGCACTCGCCTGCTCGCTGCAAGTGCGAGCGTAGTGACGGTCATGGGGGCGACGCCCTCGCATGCGCAAGACCCCACCGGCGGCGCGCCTCCCCCGCCCACGACCGACCCAAGCGCGGTTACGGCCCCTAGCCTCAAGGACCATCCCGATGCGGCCTATCCGCCGGATGCGCTTCGCGATCGACTCGAAGGCAGCGTCGGACTGGAGCTCACGGTGGACGCGAACGGAGCGGTCGTCGACGCGCGGGTGACCCAACCCGCCGGTCACGGCTTCGACGAGGCCGCGCTCGCGGCGGTGAAGCAATGGACGTTCGAGCCCGCGAAGAACAACGGGCATCCGATGCGGGCGACCGTGCAGCTCGCGCTCCCGTTCCAGCTGCCCTCGCCGACTGCGCCTCCTCCAGCGCCGACCCTGCCGTCCGCGACGCCGAGCGCGCCCGCGCTCTTCGCGACCGCGCCTGTGATCTCCCAGGCCGGCGAATCGACCGTGGTGCTGGGCCGCAAGCCGATCAGCGCGGCCTCGTCGTTCGCGGTCCGCGACCGTGACTTCTCGCTACGCCCCGTCGACTCAGTGCAAGACATCTTGCGGGTCACGCCGGGGCTCGTGATGGTGCAGCACTCGGGCGGCGGAAAGGCCAATCAGTACTTCCTGCGCGGCTTCGACGCCGACCACGGGACCGATGTCGCTCTGTCGATCGACGGCATTCCGATCAATATGGTGTCGCACGCCCACGGCCAGGGGTTCTCGGACACGAACTTCATCATCCCCGAGACCGTCGAGCGCATCGAGATCACCAAGGGGACGTACTTCGCCAACCAGGGCGACTTCGCCACGGCGGGCGCGGTGAACCTCGTGACCCGCGACGACTTCGAGCACTCCTCGTTTGGCTTCGGCGCGGGCGGCTCGCCCGGCGACGGAGCGCCTTCGTATCGGGGACTCCTCGTCGCCAGCCCGAAGTTCGAGTCGACGAAGGCGTTCTTCGCAGCCGAGGTCGGGCGCCAGAACGGGCCGTTCGACAACCCCGAGGGGTGGGATCGCTACAAGCTGTTCAACAAGATGACGTTCGAAGTGACGCCGACGTCGTCGTTCACGCTCGGCGAGTCGAGTTATTCCGGAAACTGGAACGGCTCCGGACAGATCCCGGCGCGCGCCGTGGACCAGGGCCTCATCGGCCGCTTCGGCTCGATCGATCCCGACGAGGGCGGGAACACGGCTCGGCACCAGCTCTTTGTCGTTTACAAGCTGCGACCGAGCGAGAACAGCGACGTCCAGGCGCTGGCGTACGTGGGCACGTATCGCTTCAACCTGTTCTCGAACTTCACGCTCTATCTCGACGATCCGGAGAACGGAGACGAGATCCAGCAGATCGATCGCCGGACGTTCTACGGCGGCAAGGTCTCGTACCGCATCGTTCACGAGCTCGCGGGCGTGAAGTTCGACACGACGATGGGCGCCGACGCCCGTAGCGACGACATTCACGAAGAACTGTGGCACACGGCCCAGCGCATCGAGCTGGACGCGATCCGGGGCAACGACGTGCACGAGACCATGGTCGGCGCCTACGTCAACGAGGAGATCACGCCGTTCAAGGCCCTCCGCGTCGACCTCGGCGGCCGGGCCGACATGCTCTCGTTCTCGGTCGACAACCGGCTCGTGACCACGGATCCGACCAATCCCCGGAGCGGCGTCGGGGACGCTCATCAGTTCAGCCCCAAGGCCAGCGCGGTGCTGACGCCGCTCGACCGCAAGGACGCCGAGCTCGACGTGTACGCCAATTTCGGGAACGGATTTCACTCGAACGACGTCCGCGGGGTCTTCACGACGCCGTCGGTGACGCCGCTGACCCGCGCCATCGGCGAAGAGGTCGGCGCCCGCACGCGGCTCTTCGACCGGCTCGACTTCGCCGCCGCCGCCTGGCTCCTGGATCTCGACAACGAGACCACGTGGAACGGCGACGACGGGACGACCGGCGTCAGTCCGCCCACGCGCCGGTACGGCCTCGAGCTCGAGAGCCGCTTCGAGTTCACTCCCTGGCTCGCCGCGGACGCGAACGTGACGTTCACCCAATCGCAATTCTCGACCGACCACGAGAACGGCAACGGCCTGGCGCTGGCACCCAAGCAGACCTGGGACGGCGGCCTCTCGGCGCGTCATCCACTCGGGCCGGGGGTCGCGCGCGGCGGCATCCGCGTCTACGGCATCGGCGATCGCCCCGCGTCGGACGACGGGACGATCGTGGCTCCGGGTTTCACGCAGGTCGACTTGCATCTCGGCTACCGCACTCGCCGGTTCGACATCGCGTTCGACATCACGAACCTGCTCGACGGCAACTTCCGCTCGGCGCAGTTCGACACCGTCAGCCGCCTCCGCACCGATCCCGCCATCGGCGCTCCCGTGCCATCGAGCCTCTGCGGCGCGAACGGCCGGCTCGCCGCCCCTCCCGCCGGTCAGCCGGCCACCAACACGCGCGGGCAAACCCTCTTTTACGGGTGCGAAGGGGTCGACTTCACTCCGGCGTACCCGTTGACGGTCCACGTGATGGCGACCGTCTTCCTCGATTGACCCGCGAAGGATGCCCGGGAGACCGCGACTCATGAACGTCAGGCTTCGCCACCCCGCACTTTCCTTGGTGACCCTCATCGCCGTCGCGGCTCCCTTCGCATGCGAGACCGGCGCGGCGACATACGCGGTCATCGACGACGCCTATCCGTCGCCCGCGAACGACGGCGGCACCGGCGCGCAGAACGTCGTCTATCGCGGGTGGTGGACCGTCGCGTACTTCGCGACCCCCGTGGCCGCAGGCGCCGAATCGGACTCGAAGCGCGTGATTCCGGCGACCGACTACGCCTACGTGGTCCTGGCGCCGGGCTGGGCTCCGACCTCCGGAGCGCGGCCCAAGACGCTCTTGCCGATGCGCACCAGGAGCCCGCTCACCGTCGAGCGCGGGGACACGCTTCACGTCACGATCTCGGACGCGACGGCCATCGGCAACTGCGCCGCCGGGCAACCCCTGACCCAGGCCGAGGCGGACCTCATCACGCGGTCGATCTTTCCGGCCGAGTTCGCAGGAACGACGTACGACGCCGCGACGTGCACCTCGACTCCCGTGGCCGACGACGGCGTCCCGACGACGGACGGGAGCCCGGACGCTGCGGCCCTGGAGAACGACGCTGGCGGAGACTGACCGTCAGCGTTCCGACGGTCACCTTTCCGAGAGCCCACCGAGTTCGAGCTCGATCTCGATCTCGATCGCCTCGAAGGGCTCGACGCGGATCCTCGCGTCGTCGGGATCGCCCATGGCGCATCGAGTCTAACGCACGAAAACGCGGCGCGCTGCCGCGAGCGCCGCCTCGACGTCGGTCGCGGTCGTGTCTTCCCCCAGCGAGAAGCGGACGCTCGACGCAGCGGCCTCCACGTCGCCCATGGCCACGAGCACCGCCGAGGGCTCGGCCGTCCCTGCGCTGCAGGCGCTCCCGGCCGACACCGCGACGCCTTCGAGGTCGAGCGCCGCGACCAGCTCGGGGCCCCGCCAGCGGGGAAACGCGATGCTCGAGACGTGCGGCATCCGCGGCGCGCGCGCGCCGTTGACGCGGGCGCCCGGCACCATGGCGACGAGGGCGGCTTCGAGGGCGTCGCGCATCGGCGCCAGCGCGCTCCACCGAGCCGGTGACTCCACGGCATGCACTGCCGCGGTTGCGAGCCCCGCCGCCGCAATGGGATCCGTGGTCCCCGGGCGCGCCCCGCGCTCCTGGCTGCCGCCGAGGAGCACCGGTGCGATCGTCACGCCGGGCCTTCCGAGGATCGCTCCGATGGACTTCGGACCGCGGAACTTGTGACCCGCGAGGCTCCGCGTGTCAGCTCCGGAGGCGACGTCGTCGATGCGCCCAAAGGCTTGCACGGCGTCGACGTGAACGAGCGCCCCGGCGCGTCGCGTGGCGGCGACCACCTCGGCCACCGGCTGGATCACGCCGGTCTCGGAGTTCACGGCCTGGACCGCCACCAGCCTGACCGGACCTTCGGACAGCGCCCGCTCGAGATCCGCGAGATCGAGGAGACCGTCGCCCGTCACGGAGACCCAGCGGACGCGCGCGCGCCCCTCTCGCTCGAGGGCCTCGGCGACCCGCGCGACCGAGGGGTGCTCGAGACGGCTCGTCACGAGCGCGCCGCTGCCGGACACGAAGGCCGAGCGGAGCGCGAGGTTGTTCGCTTCGGTCCCCCCCGACGTGAAGATGACGTCGCGCGGATCGCAGCGCGCAAGGCGAGCGACGGCCGCGCGGGCGTCTTCGAGCCGAGCGCGCGCCTGCCGCCCGACCGCGTGCACGCTCGACGGGTTGCCCCATGCCTCGCTCGCCGCGCGAGCCATCGCTTCGACGACCGCCGGCAGCGGAGGCGTGGTCGCGTTCCAGTCGAGGTAGGTCACTCGCCTAGCTGGTCGAGTCGATGACCACGGTCGGCGCGCGCTTGGCGACCGTGAACGAGAAGGCCGCGCCCGTCAGGTACGTCCCCTCGACGGTGGCGCCGCCCGCCACCTGCACATCGCCGCCGAGCCCGCGGGCGACGCGCCGCGCGATCGCGAGACCGACGCCAACGCCGCCGTAGGCCCGCGTGGGCGAGCCGTCGACCTGATAGAACGGATCGAAGACGCGATCGGCCCGCTCGGGCGGCACACCCGGACCGCTGTCGGCCACGAGCAGCTCGTAGTGGGCCTCGAGAACGCGAACGTACACGCCCACGGTGCCGCCCTGCGGCGTGAACTTGTAGGCGTTGTCGAGCAGCTGGTTGACCGCGCGCGCGAGGCGCTCGGCGTCGCCATACCCCGGGAGGGGCCCGCGGGGCGTCTCTTCGAGGAGCGTGAGTTGCCGCTCGGCGAACGCGTCGGCGTAGCCCGCCACCGCGCGCCGGACCGTGTCGAGGAAGTCGTAGTCGCGGTGGATGAACCGCATCTTGCCCATCTCGAGACCGGTGACGTCGATGAGGTTGTCGAGTGTCGAGCGCAGCCGCCGCACGCAGTCGTCCATGGCGCGCATCGCCTTGGCCTGCGGCTTGTTGATGGCCCCGAGCTCCTCGTCGATGAGCATCCGCAAGTAGCCGACGATGGGCGTCAGGGGCGTCGCCAGCTCGTGGCTGATGTTCCGGTAAAACTCGGTGCGGAGGCGCTCGACCTCGCGGAGGCGGTCGTTCGCGCCCGAGAGCTCGGCCACCTTTTGCTCGAGGTGAGCCACGATCCGGTGGCTCTGCAAGCGGAGGCGCTCGCCGGTCGCGTCGGCGCTCGAGGTGTAAGGCTCCCGGTGGCCCGAGAGGAACTGACGCACCAGGCTGCCGAAGCTCCGGGCGTCGATGGGCTTCTGGATGAACCCGTCGCACCCGACGGCGAAGCTCGTGTCGCGATCGCCCTCGGCGGTGATGGCCACGATCGGAACGCCGCTGAGCGAGGCCTCGCCGCGAAGCCGGAGCGTGACCTCGTAGCCGTCGAGTCCCGGGATGTTCAGGTCGACCAGGACGAGATCGGGCCGCACGGTCAGCGCCGAGCGCACCCCCTCGAGCCCGTCAGTCGCGTCGATGACCTCGTGCCCGTCGGCCGCGAGCAGCTTTCGCACGAGGAGCCGGTTCCTCGGATCATCCTCGATATGAAGCACGCGCGACATTCGGCCAGGAGCCCTTTGACTTCCAGCATAGCCCCGAAGTAACTCTCCTGGCCCTACGATGCGCACGGTGCCGCTCGATCCCCTCGCCGATTCCCTCGCCGACTCGCCCGTCTTGCTAGCCTTGCCCGCCCTCGCCGTTTCGGCGCCTCGCCGTCCGCGATGCCCGCCGGGGCGTGCGCTCGGCCTTGGCTGGCCGGTGGCGCTGGCGCTGGCGGTTTCCGTCTTTGGTGGATGCACGGCGCTCACGGAGCCGACGCCGATCGAGCCCGTCGCCACGGCGGCTGAGGCTCACCCCGCCGTGTCGGCGGCGAGCGCCGCGCCGCGGGCGCCCCCTCCCCCCGCCCTGTCGGCCCAGCCGGTCGCGCCCGACGAGCAGATGGGCACCGTGACGTTGACGCCGGGCAAGGGGCCCGCCGCAAAGGCCGGCGATCATGTGAGCGTGCACTACACGGGCACGCTGACCGACGGGAAAAAGTTCGACAGCTCGCGCGACCGCAACAAGCCCTTCGAGTTCACACTCGGCCAGGGCCAGGTCATCAAGGGGTGGGACGAGGGCGTCGCGGGCATGAAGGCGGGCGAGAAGCGCAAGCTCACGATCCCGCCCGCCATGGCCTATGGCCCGCAGGGCAGGCCGCCGATCATTCCGCCGAACTCGACCTTGATCTTCGAGGTCGAGCTCATGGCGATCAACCCGAAGTAAAGGCAGGGACCGACGGTTTCGTCTCTGCTCCCGCCTGCATTCCCGCTCGGGTACCGCCTTCGCAATCTGCCGACGAGCCGGCGATGACCCAGACGACGACGACGGTCTTCCCGCTCCGGCCGCTCCTCGCTTACGGCTGCGCCGCGCTCTCGGGCGTTCTTTACTGGCTCGCATTTCCGGGCGTCGACGCCTGGCCTCTGGCGTTCGTCGCCTGGGTGCCGCTCATCGTGGCCATGCGCGGGCAGACGCCGCGGCGCTCGCTGCTGCTCGGGTGGCTGGCCGGCCTCATGATGAACGTCTGCGGGTTCTGGTGGCTCCAGGGCATGCTCACGACGTTCAGCGGGTTCCCGGCGCCCGTCTGCTTTCTCTTCCTGATCATCGTGTGCGGCTTTCAAGGCGGTCGCGTCGCCTTCCAGGGCTGGCTCATCGGTCGGGCGACCGCGCGCGGCTGGCCCTGGGCGCCGGTGTTCGCGGCGGCCTTCGCGGCCAGCGAGCTCCTCTTTCCGGTGCTCTTCGTCTGGTACTACGCGGCGACGGTGCACCAGGTACCGGTCCTGTCGCAGCTCGCCGACGTGGGGGGGCCAATCCTCGTTGGCCTCGCGCTCGTTACAGTGAACGTCGCCCTCGCTGAAGCCGTGCTGTCGCGCGCCGAGCGCCGGCCCGTCTCGGTTCCGACCCTCGCGACCGGGGCGGCGGTGCTCGCGATCACCTGCGGCTACGGCGCCGTGCGGATCCACCAGGTCGACGCCGCGGCGCAGGCGGCTCCGAGCGCGAACGTCGGTGTCATCCAGGCGAACATGGGCCTCACCGAGAAGCGCTCGTCGTTCGACGAGGGGCTTCGCCGCCACCTGACCCTCAGCGAAGACGCGCGCCAGCGCGGGGCCGACTTCGTCGTGTGGAGCGAGACGTCCGCGATGCGCCCGGTGCGCGACCCGACCTACGCCGACGAGCTTCGAGGCGTCTCGAGCCGCATCGGGCTGCCGGCGATCTTCGGCGGCGTGATCGTCAAGCGCGTGCCCGACGAGCGGGGCTACGTGCTCTTCAACAGCGCCGTCTCGAGCGACGCGCGGGGTGCGATCAACGGCCGCTACGACAAGGAGTTCCTCCTCACGTTCGGCGAGTACCTCCCCTTCGGCGAGACGTTCCCGATCCTCTATCGATGGTCGCCCAATAGCGGTCGCTTCAGCCCGGGCACGTCGCTCGACCCGCTCATCGTCGACGTGCGCGGCGAGAAGCACCCGGTCAGCGCCCTCATCTGCTACGAGGACATCCTCCCGCGCTTCACGAACGACGCGGTCCGGCACGCCGACCCGGAGCTCATCGTCAACCTGACGAACGACGCATGGTTCGGCGACACCGCGGCGCCGTGGGAGCACTTCGCGCTCACGCAGCTGCGGGCCGTCGAGCACCGGCGCTACTTCGTTCGCGGCACGAACAGCGGCGTGAGCGCAGTGGTCGATCCCGTGGGGCGCGTCGTCGCCCACACGAACACCTTTCGCACCGAGTCGCTGGTCGCGCCCATCCACTGGATGCGCTCGCACACCGTTTACGAGGTGACCGGCGACTGGCCGTGGCTGCTCCTCTCCGGTGGTCTGATTTACGCGGCGTTCCGGCGGCGCCGCCAAACGGCCGGTAGGTTGGCTCGAGCGCCCACGCCGGAATCGTGAACAATCGGCGAGTCTGCCTCGTCTGACGGGGCGAGACACGAATGTGCCGGGGCTTTATTTTTCGGATACTGTTGTGAATCGGCGCCGTCTGGGGACGGAGGCGCCGTTGTCTTTTCACTGATCGGCACCCCGACCGACCCTCGGGGAGAAGAGCGAGTGACGCATATGAAATTCATGGGCTTGTGCGCGACCGTTGGACTTGGCCTGGTCGGCGTTTCCGCGATCGCAACCACGGGCTGCACGTCGACGACCACCGTCAATAACGGCGACGGCGGCGCCCTCTTTCCCGACGACGCCGGGGATGCGGCGGTCGACACGGGAACGGCGGCGCCTGACACCGGGCTCGAAGATGGGGCCACCGGCTGCGGCGTCGCCCCGATGACAAGCAACGCCACGTGCGATGTCTGCCTCGAGACGATGTGCTGTACGGCGCTCGAGACGTGCTTCGGTACCAGCGGCAGCGTCACGACGATGTGCGAGAACCTCGTCTCCTGCGTCCAGGACGCCGAGGCGGGCAACGACGCGGCCGCCGGCATGACCATGAGCGACGCGTTCGATCTCTGCGCCCCCGACGGCGGCGGAAACGGCTACACGACGGCTGACGTCGCGGCCGCGACCGCGTTCCTCAGCTGCCTCGGCGACGGCAACCCGAGCGGGGCCTGCGCCACCGCCTGCCCACAGCAGTAGAGCGAGGGTTCGCCGGCTCGCGTTTGTCGTTGCGACCTCGAAACACGTCGTTCGGTCTTCGTAACGAGGCTCTCGAAACTCGACGCTCGTCGTTCGACGATCGAACGACGCACTTCGAGTTTCGCGAGGCTCGTTACGAAGAACTTGGGACGTGTTTCGCCGTCGGCGCGACGTTCCGGCGGGGGGGTCGGAGCTTGCGCGACCGGCGCGACCGGTCTCGAGGCACCGCTAGAGTTTCATCGCCTTTTTCAGGCGCTTGGCGTCGGCGAACATGTCGACGTTCGTGAACACGAAGGTCGCGTCTTCGTTCTTCGTCCCGAGGGCGATTTCTGCGAGCCGCTCGATCGCGGGATCTTCGTAGCGGCTCTTGTGCCCGGCCGGCCCCGGCAGGCGGTAATAGCCCATCTGCGCCGTCGTGGTCCCGTGGGCTAGCGGATCGCGCGCTGCCATGGCGCCGCTCTCTGCGGCGATGACCTGCGCCTCGTCGGCGTTCCACGTGGACGGCGGCTCCCAGACGATGTGCTTGTACTTCTTCTTCACACCGGCCAGAAAGTCTTTGACGGCGGCCTTGTTCGCGCGCGACGCGGTGAACTCGGGCGGCGCGACGAACACCGCCGTTTGCCCGGCGAGCTCTTTCGTCACTTCGGTCAGGTTCTTGAGGGCCGTCTCGGTGATCTTCCCTTCGCGGAAGCCCTCTTGCCCGATCTCACGTGGGGCGAGGAGAGCGAAGACGAACCCCGGAGGAGCCTCGCGCCGCCAGCGGCGGATCGTGCCCGTGCCCGGAGTGGACACGTGCGTCTCCTGCACCTCGACGAAGAGGAACTCCTTGAAGTAGCGCGTCGCCGGGACGGGGAAGCCAGCACACCCGATCGTAATCATGGTCTGCTCATTCGGCGCGCCGAGCCTAGCACGACTCGGACGACTCTCGTGGCTACTCGCTCCCGTCGTCGCTGGCCGCCGGTTCTCCGGTCACCTTGTACGCGAGCGTGCGCCCGAGACGCCGTGCCGCGGCGCGCAGCGCGTCGGCCTCGTGAAAGGCGCTCGCGCGCGGATCGGGACCGGCTGGCCCCTCGTCGACAGCGATGGTCTCCGCGGCCCGCAGATCGCCCGTGTCGCTGTCGGGAGCGGCCCCGGGAGCCGTCATGACCCACGCACGCCCGGCGATGCCGACGTCGGTCGCGCGGGCTACCGGACGGGACGCGGGGCCGGCGCTCGCCGCGACGCCCTCGCTCGCGTCGCTCGCGCGGAGGACCTCGATCTCGACGCGCGGATAGCCGTCGCCGCCCTCGAGCATGCCCGCGCGAGCCAGCTCTTCACGTACCCCGGCGGCGACCTCGTCGCTGGCCACGACGTCGGCGATGAGGGTTCGAACGAGCTTCACGTGGAGTCGTAGCGGCGGTCGCTCCCCATAGACCGCTCGATACCCGCACGCGGCCAAGGCAAGCGCGGCCACCACGGCGAGCACGAGGGGGAGAAACCGCAAAGGCACGAAGGCGCGAAGACATCGGGTCTGGCTCGCGACCGGGCGAGGCCCAGCCCAACAAAAACCTTCGCGCCTCTGCGCCTTTGCGGTTCTCCCGATCGAGCGAGGCATCAACCGACGATGAGGTTGACGATCTTGGCCTTCACGTAGATGAATTTCTTGATCGCCTTGCCCTCGACGTGGGCCATGACGCGCGGCTCGGCGAGCGCCGCTTCGCGCGCGGTCGCCTCGTCGGCGTCGATCGCGAGGGTGATCGTGCCGCGGAGCTTGCCGTTCACTTGCACGCCCATCTCGACCACGTCTTCCTTGACGAGCGCGGGGTCGAACGACGGCCAGGGCGCGCGGGCCAGCGACCGGGCGTGCCCCAGACGCCGCCACAGCTCTTCGCCGAGGTGCGGAGCGAACGGCGAGACCAGCAGCGCCACGCTCTCGGCGGCGTGACGCGGCACCTCTTCGAGGCCGCCGAGGTGGCGGACGAGGATCATCATCGCGCTGATCGCGGTGTTGAAGTGCAGCGCCTCGATGTCGAGCGTGACCTTGCGAATGGTCTTGTGCACGAGCCGGCGCGTGGCGTCGTCGTAGGCCTCCGGCGCGTCGGTCACGGTCCCCGTGGCCACGTTCCACGCCCGCTCGAGAAAGCGTCGAGCGCCCTCGATTCCGCCCGTCTGCCAGGGCTTCACCTGCTCGAGCGGGCCCATGAACATCTCGTAGACCCGGAGCGAATCGGCGCCGTACTCGCGCACGATGTCGTCGGGGTTGATGACGTTCCCGCGCGATTTACTCATCTTCTCGTTGTTCTCGCCGAGGATCATCCCCTGGTGAACGAGCTTGAGGAACGGCTCCGGGTCCTTCACGGCGCCGATGTCGAAGAGCGCCTTGTGCCAGAAGCGGGCGTAGAGCAGATGCAAGACGGCGTGCTCGTTGCCGCCCACGTAGAGATCGACGGGCATCCAGTCGGCGTAGCTCTGCGCGCTCCACGCCTCGCGATCGTCGTGCGGGTCGGTGAAGCGCAGGTAATACCAGCACGAGCCCGCCCACTGCGGCATCGTGTTCGTCTCGCGCGCGAACCAGCGGCCGTCTCTCTGGAAGAAGCGCCAGTCGGCGACGCGCGCCAGCGGCCCGGCGGGGTCGTCGCCGGGACCGAAGTCGTCGAGGTCGGGCAGGTTGAGAGGCAGCTCTTCGACCGGAACCGCCAGAGGCTCGTCGTGATGGATCGTGAACGCCGCGCCGGGCACGCGCGGATCGCCGTCGCACGTCACCGGGAAGTAGATGGGGATCGGCTCGCCCCAGTAGCGCTGCCTCGAGAAGACCCAGTCGCGCAGGCGATAGGTGACCTTCGACTGGCCCTTGCCCTCCTTCGTGAGCCACGCGGTGATGCGCGAACGCGCGTCGGCGCTCGGCGTCCCGTCGACCACTCCGGCGAGCGCGCGGCCGTAGCGCGTGACGCCGTCGTCGGTGAACGCGACCTTGCTCACGTCGGGGCCGTCGATGGCGCCGGCCTTCGCCGACGACGCGTCCGGTGCGATGACCTGCACGATGGGCAGGCTGCGCTGCAGCGCGAACGCATGGTCACGCTCGTCGTGCGCGGGGACCGCCATGACGGCGCCGGTGCCATAGGTGGCGATCACGTAGTCGCCCACCCAGAGCGGGACAGCGTCGCCGTTGATCGGGTTGATCACCGAGACGCCGAGCGGAACGCCCGTCTTCTCCCTGGCCTCGGCGCGATCGAGGTCGCTCTTTCGGCTCGCGGCCTCGACGTAGGCGCGCACGGCGACCGCGCGGTCGTGCGGCGCGAACGCGAGCAGCTCGCCCACGAGCGCGTGCTCCGGCGCGAGCACCACGTACGTGACGCCCGGCAGGGTGTCGGCCCGCGTCGTGAACACGCGGACGTTCGCCGGGCTAGCCCCGGCCACGACGGCGACGGGAAAGTCGATCTCGGCGCCTTCGCTGCGGCCGATCCAGTGGTGTTGCTTGCCCTTGGTGTCGGGCCAGTCGAGGGTCGCAAGGTCGGCGTCGAGGCGATCGGCGTACTGCGTGATGCGGAGCATCCACTGCCGAAACGGAACGCGCTCCACCGGGTGCCCTCCCCGCTCGCTCAGGCCGTCGATGACCTCTTCGTTCGCGAGCACGGTTCCGAGCGCCGGGCACCAGTTGACGGGAATCTTCGCCTGGTAGGCCAGGCCGCGCTCGAAGAGCTTGAGGAAGATCCACTGCGTCCACTTCACGTAGCCGGGATCGGTGGTGTCGATCTCGCGCGACCAGTCGTAGCTCAGGCCCAGCGACTTGAGCTGGCGCTTGAAGGTGGCGATGTTCTTCTTGGTGGTGTCGCGAGGGTGCGTGTTGGTGGCGATCGCGTGCTGCTCGGCGGGCAGGCCGAACGCGTCCCACCCCATGGGGTGCAAGACGTCGACGTCGCGCATGCGCCAGTAGCGCGCCACGATGTCCGTGGCGGTGTACCCCTCGGGGTGGCCCACGTGGAGACCGGACCCCGACGGGTACGGGAACATGTCGAGGATGTAGAGCTTCTTCTTGCCGGCGCGGCGCGTCGCGCGAAAGGTGCCCTGCTCGTCCCAGATGGCCTGCCACCGGGGCTCGATCGTGGCGGGCTCGTAGCGTTCTCGGGGGTCGTCGCTCATGGATGCGACGGAGCGATCTAGCACGCTCGCCGCGAGAGAAACCGTCGGCGGCTACGGAAGGCGGCGGCCCGTGGCGCAGGCCACGTGGACCGAGAGCTCGAAGGACCGCCCGCCCCAGTATTTGTCGATGGCCTCGCGCACGTACGCGAGGGGCTGGTCGGCAGCGTGGTCGAGACCGAGCGACGACCGCAGCTCCGGGAGGATTACCAGGCGCGCGACGGGATCTTCGAAGAAGTCGCGACCCCCGCGGAACCGGAGCGACGACTGCCTCGAGGAGACGTCGACGAAGTCGAACCCGGCTCGCTCGAACTCGGCGCTCAGCGTCTCGGCGGTCGGCCAGACGAGCGTCGCCTGGTCGACGGCCGCCGCGACCGCCGTGTCGTCGTACTTCAGCGCATACTCCCGGAGCAGATCGAAGATCTCCTGGAAGCTCCCGCGGAGCGGCATCGCGAGAATCGCCTGGCC
This sequence comes from uncultured Myxococcales bacterium, assembly GCA_937902985.1. GTDB lineage: Bacteria > Myxococcota_A > Polyangia > Polyangiales > Polyangiaceae > Palsa-1150. The sequence continues at coordinate 18,666 of CALFNG010000170.1, read as the reverse complement.
ATGCGCCGCGAGCAGGCGTGCGGCCTCGGCGAGCAGCAGACCGCGCGCCTCGGAGGTCGACGGCGGATGAAGCATCAGCGCATGCGAGAACGCCGCCTCGGGCAGCGACGTCGGCAGCTCGTCGATGATGCGGTACTCGCTCACCATCTCCGGCATCGTCGAGGCCTTGGCGCGCGCGAGCTCGAGCGCCGCGGACGACGCATCGAGCCCGACGATGTACGCGCCGGGCAGCCGGATCGCGAGCCCGCGATCGGGATACCCCGTGCGGCAGTGGATGTGCACCACCTGCGCCTCGTCGCCCTCGGCGAGCATCTCGAGCGCGAGCTCGCCGAACAGCGAGAGGTACCGGGGCACGACGAACGTCTCGAAGATCGCCGCCTCGGCGGGCCCGAGGTGCACCGGGGGCTCGGCCTCCGGCGCGGCGCCGCCGCCCTCGTGGTGAGGGCTCAACGGGTGTGCGCTCACGCCGAAGCTCCACGGCCGAGCAGGCTCAACGCCTCGGACACGAGCTCGCCGATGCTCGCGTCGCCCTCGGTTCCGCCTTCGTCTTCGAGCTCCACGCGGCGCGCGTCCTTGGCGAGAGGCTCGAGGAGCGGAAGCGCAGACGGATCGCCGATCTCGACCAGGGCCTCGATGGCCGAGGCGACCGCGTCGGGATCGCGATGCGCGAGGAAGCGAGCGAGCAGCTTGGACACGCCGGGCTCGGGCACCTCGGCCAGCAGGTACGGGAGCTCGGCGAGGGCCGGGTTGCCGTCGGGCAAACGCGCGAGGGCCCTCTCGACGCCCAGGGCGACGTCCTTGAAGCGATCGAAGGCCAGGCCCGAGAGCGCTTCGCCTGCGGCCCGGCGCGCTTCGGCATCCTCGCACCCGAGGATGTCGACGAGCACGTCCACGACCCGCCCCCCATCGAGCTCGCCGAGGAGCTCGGCGAGACACTTGAGGCGAAGCGAAGCCTCGTCCTCGTCGTCGAGCGCGAGGGCCTCGCGGCACGCCTTCTCGAGGCTGGGGAGCAGCCGGGCGGGGTCTCGCTGACCGAGTTGACCGAGGTCATCGTGCGCGTCACGCGCCGCCCGCTCGGCATCGAAGAGAGCGGCGAGAGCGACGACCGGATCGAGACCTGGCATTGAGGGACGGATACCCGGCCGACCGGATCCCCGCAACACGGATTCAATCATGTATTCGTGCGCGATGAGGCACGATGAGCTCGCGCGCTCGCCGCGCACTGCGTCATTATCAGCCTTCATGTCAGCGCTCATGTCAGCCCTCATGAAAGCGGTTCTCTCCACGGTCGCGCCCGCAAGAGCGCGAGTGCGTTCTCTCCTACGCACGTCGTCCGCGCTTCGCTGGTTCCAGTCGAACGCGGGTGTCCCGCTGGCCCTGACGCTCACGGCAGCGCTTTCGCTAGGCTCGCCGCCGGTCGAGCCCGTTCTCGCGGCCGCTACTCTTCGGCGCGCTCGCGCGGCAATCGAACCGCTCGCGCAGGCCGGATGCCCACGAGGCACGCTGCCCGACAACGGCGCTTGTGTCCGCTTGCCCGTGGCGGCCGAAGACGAAGACGACGGCCAGCCCGAGGCCGAGAGCAGCACCAACACGCACCGCGATCGCCTGGGGCGGTGGGTGGTCTACGACGAGATTCCCCGCCGTCCCGATCGCACGGCCGACTACGACGCTTACCGGTACCCCGTTCCTTGCGGGGCCGGCGCGACCGATGGGACCCGCCCGTGCGTCGTGAGCGGCTACGACCTCGATCGCTCCGACGATCGCCAGCGCCACGGGCAACGCCTCCGGCAGGTGGGCCACGGCGCGGTCGATCTCGTCGAGCCGCGAGGCACCCCGGTCACCAGCGTGGCGCTCGAACACCAGCAAGGCGACGCCGAGGTGATCTACGTGGGTCCCCTCTTCGGAACGACCGTGGTGACGCGGCACACCCTCCGCGAGGGCGGCCGACTGCGCGACTACCTCCTGATCTTCGGCCACCTCGACGCGCCGGCGCCCGGCCTCCAGCAGGGCTCTCCGCTGCGCGAGGGAGACCTCGTCGGCTTCGTGGGGGATACCGGCTCGCCCGACATCGTACATCTGCATCTCGAGGCTAGGCGCCTGCGCGACGGTGTCGATCCCGCGAAGCTGGCTCCGTCGCGGCTGATCGACGGCACGAATACGGTCGTGTGCGATCCCCGGAACGTGCTGCCCCTCAGATGAGGGTTCGCGCGGCGCCTTGCGCTGACCCTCCCCCCGCGCAAACATGGGAGGCAATTCGTGTCCCACCCGGCCACAATTCATCACTCTCACGGCATGCCCCCGTCTGACCCATCGGCCGGTTCGGGCGCGTCCGATCCCATGGTCGGCCGGGTCATCGCCGGGCGGTTCACCGTTCTCTCGCGATTGGGCGAGGGCGCGATGGGCACCGTCTATCGCGCCAAGCAGTCGCCCATCGGTCGCGAAGTCGCGGTCAAGATCCTGAGGAGCGAGCGAGCGCTCGACGAGACCAGCCGCGCGCGCTTCCTCCGCGAAGCGCGCGCGAACAGCTTGCTGACGTCGCCCAACACGGTCACGGTCTTCGACTTCGGAGCCGACGAGGGCGGTGAATTTTACCTCGCCATGGAGCTGCTCGAAGGTGAGTCGCTCGGCCAGAGGCTCAAGCGCATGGGGCGGCTCGCGCCCGCCGCCGCGCTCGACACCGCGAGGCAGGCGCTGCGTTCGCTCGCCGAGGCCCACGCGAAGGGGGTCATCCATCGCGACCTCAAGCCCGACAACCTCTTCTTCGCGCGCCTGCGTACGAACGAGACCTACGAAGAGATCGTGAAGGTGCTCGATTTCGGCATCGCCAAGATGCTCCGGGCGGACGACGAGCTCGCGATGAACGCGGTCGAGACGCAGGCGGGCACTGTGTTCGGCACGCCGCGCTACATGTCGCCCGAGCAGGCCCAGGGCAAAGTGCTCGACGCGCGCAGCGACCTCTATTCCCTCGGCGTCATCCTCTATCAAGCGCTGACCGGGCGCGCGCCCTTCACCGACGACGACGCCATCGTCGTCATGGCTCGCCACATCAAGACGATGCCGCGACCGATCCGCGAGGTCGCTCCCGACGCCCACGTTCCGCCCGAGATCGAGAGCGCGGTCATGCGCGTGCTCTCCAAGGATCCCGACAATCGACCGCAGAGCGCAGAGGCCATGGCGGCCGAGCTCGCGCGTGCGCTCGAGAGCTCACTCTCGGCGACGAGCGGCGTTCGCGCGTCGATTCCGAGCGCGCTCGAGACCAAGACGGGGATGGTCGCCGCCTCGATGTCGGAGTCGACCCTCGACGACGCTCAGTCGTCGTTGCCCTTCGGGAGGCGCGCGCGAAACGCTCGCGCGATGCAGATCGGCGGCGCGGTCATCGCGTCGTTCATCGCCATCGTGATCGCCGTGATGTGGCTGCAGAGCCGCCAGCGCGCCGCAGCGTCGATCGCGCCGCCGGCGCCGCTCGGTGTGCCTGCGAATGGGTTGCCTGAACTCGCGACTCAGCCAGCGGCCGCCGAGCCGGCACCCGTACCCTCGCCGTCGCCCGTGCTCTCGCCGGGGCCGCCCAAAGCTCTCGAGCCGCACTCACTGGGCCCGACCGTATCGCACCCGAGCGTCCCCACCGACGCTCACCCGGCGGCCTCGAGCCATCGTCGTCCGGGCATTCCCGGCCGTGCGCAGGGTGCGCAGGGCGGATATATCGCCCCTGCCTCTACGGGTTCCGTCGGCTACGGCTATTTGGAGTAGCGCTCGACGGTTCGCGCACGGCGCCGCACATCGCGCACCTCGTCATCCGCTCTCATCCGTCGTCAGTCGAGACGACCATGAAATGCTGGGCGCAATTGCTCGGAAAAACCCGGAGGTGATAGGTTCGGGCCGGGATGGATCCCAGCAAAATTGATTCACTCGTCCATCGGCTCGTGGCGAATCCGCATGACGAGGAGGCGCTCGGCGTCGCCCACCACGCAGGCGCTTCGGATCCGAAGTCGTATGCATTGCTCCTCGAGCGCGTCGGCGTCGAGACGCGCGACGCCTCGTACGCCTCGCACTGGTTGAGCGAGGCCGCGAACGTGTGGTCGACCACGCTTGGCGACGCACACCGCGCCGCGCGCGTCCTGATGCAGGCGATCGATCGCGACCCCACGCAGCGAGTGGCGGCGGACCGGCTGGCGCAGCTCTATCGCGAGAAGGCCGACTACAAGGCCCTGGTCGCGCTGCTCGAGCGGCGAGCGAAGGCGCTCGCGGGCATCGCGCCTCAGAACCCGGAGATCCGGGCCGAGCTCGCAGAGATGCACGAAGAGCTCGGTCGTCTGTGGAACGACAACCTCCAACAACCGAAGAAGGCGCAAGAGAACCTGCGCCGCGCCATCGAGCTCGGGGACCCGACGCGACAGATCGCCCTCCTGCGCGACAACGTCGCAAGCGAGCGCGCGGCGGGCAATCTCGCCGGGGCCACGGAGGTGCTTTCCCGCGCGCGTGAGCTCGACCCCCAAGACGTCACCCTCCAGCAGGAGTACGGCGCGATCATCGTCGAGCGTGTAGCGAATGGTGAGCCGGTCCCCGCCGACGAGCGCACCCTCGCGGTGTCGCTCCTCGTCGGTCTCGCCGAGTCGTACGACGGCGAGCACGGCCTCGCGTATTCGGCGGGCGCTCTCGACATCGATCCCGGCCACGACCGAGCCGTTCAGCTCTACGCCTTCTACGCGCAGGCCCTCGCCCGCGAAGACGACGTCGGCGTCCGCTACCTCGCGTACATCGAGGCCAACCCCGGGGGCGCCATGGCGGGCGAGGCCCGATGGCTGCTCGCGGCGAGCTACGAAGGCGCGAACCAGCAAGAGCACGCGATCCAGATCCTCGAGCCCCTGCGCACGCTCGGCGATCCCGAGGCCACCGCCAAGCTGCGCGATCTCTACGCCCAGATGGGCCGGTCGATGCCGTCCGACGCGCCGTTCGCGGCGCCGGCCCAGCGCGCCACCAGCGATTCCGTGAGCCGGCGCGCCCCCACCCTGGCGGGGCGGGTCGACAGTTCGCTCGACGAGGCGCAGGCGCTGGCAAAGGCGGGCAAGCGCCCGGACGCTTACAAGAAGTACCGCGAAGTCCTCGAGCAAGATCCGGTGCACCCCGAGGCGTTGTCGTGGGTGCAGGACTACCTGCGAACGAAGCGCGACTACGCTCCCCTTCGCGACGTGCTCCTGGCGGCGGTGCGGGCGTCGGGCGAGTCGGTCGAGGCGAGGCGAGACCGGCTGCGCGAAGTGGCGGGCCTCTGCGAGAGCAACCTGCGCGACACCGACGGCGCCATCGCGGCGTGGAAGCAGCTCCTCGCCATCGATCACGGCGACGAGGCGGCGCGCCAGGCGCTGACGCGGCTGCTCGAACGAACGCAGCGCTGGGACGATCTCGCGAACCTCTACGAGCAAGAAGAGAACGGCGAAGTCGACCTCGAGAAAAAGCTCTTCCTGCTGAAGAAGCTGGCGACGCTCCACGAAGTGAAGCGCAAGGACCCGTCGGCGGCCGCCGAGGCGTGGGAGCGCATCGCCAACCAGACGCCCGAAGACGATCAGGCGATCGCCACGGCGTCGAAGATGTTCGTCAAGACGGGCGCGCTCGATCGAGCCGCGCAGGTCATCGCGTCGAACGCTCCGAGCGTCCCCGATCACAAGGCGCGGAGCGGGCTGCTCGAGCGCCTGGGCGAGCTCTACGAAGAGCTCGACGACCCGGCGCGCGCCGGTGAAGCGTACGCCGATGGCGCGCTCGACGGGCCCGCCGGCGCGAAGCTGTGGGAGGCGGCGGAGCGATGCTTCGTGGCCTCGGAGCGCTGGGAGCGCGCAGGTCAGGCGGCGGTGCAGCGCGCGGAGCGAGAGCCGGACCCGAAGGCCCGAGCGCGTCACTACGCGCGCAGCTCGGACTACCTCGGCCGCGGAGGAGACGAAGCCGGTTCGCTCGTGAACCTGGTGCAGGCGGCCGACCTCGACCCCACGAACGAAGAGCACGCGCAGCAGCTCGCCGATCGGTACACGTCGTCGCTCCGCTGGGACGATCTCGTTCACCTCTTGCTCAAGCGCGGCAAGCACGCGACCGATCGCAAGCAGCGAACGGCGCTCAAGCGCCAGGCGGCCGAGCTCTACGCCAATCAGCTCGGTGACAAAGACGCGGCGCGCGAGACCTGGCGAGGGATCCTCGTCGACGGCGACGACGAAGAGGCGACCGAGCGCCTCATCGAAGACGCGATCGAGCGCGGCGACCACGCCGAGGCCGTCCAGCTCCTCCAGCGCCTCGAGAAGGCCGCGACGACGGGGCCCGACAAGGCCCGCGTCGCCCTCCGCGAAGCCGAGCTCATCGCCGATGCGGTCGGCGACGTCGAGAGCGCGATCGCGCGCTACGAGCGCATCGCGAAGGAGCTCGACCCCACCTCGCGCCTCGCGCTGCAAGCCATCGCTGACCTCCAGGAGGCCCGCGACAACCTGACGGCCGCGGCGAGCGCGCTCGATCGCGAGCTCAAGCTCGTGACCGATCCCACCGAGCGGGCGCCCATCGCGACGCGGCTCGCCGCCCTCTACGATCGGATCGGCGACCCGGCGAAGGCCATCGGCGCGCTCGAGATCGTTCGCGCGGCGGATCCCGACGACTTCGACGCGCTCGCGCGACTGTGCGAGCTCTGCGAGGCGACCGAGAAGTGGGACAAGCTCGCCGAGCTCCTCGCCCAGCGCGTCGAGGTCGAGGGCGACGAGGTCGAAGCCGCGCTCCTCACGCGCAAGCTGTCTGGCGTCCTCGCCGACAAGCTGAATCGCGGCGACGAGGCGCTCGCCACGCTGACCGAGATGGCCGATCAGGGCGACGAGGGCGTCCGCGCGGCCTACGTCGAGCTGGGTGACCGGCTCGGGTGGCGCGGGATCGTGGCCACCAAGCTGGTCGAGTGGTGGCTCGAGACGAGCCCGACGCCCGAGCGGCTCGCGCACCTGCGCGGCGCGTTCGAGCGCTTCGCCGAGGTCGGCCGCGACGAGGACGCGGTCCGTGTGGCCACGGAGCTCGTGAGGAGCCGGGGGGGCGATCGAGAGCTCGCCGAGCACCTGGAGACGCTCGCGACCAAGACCAAGAACCTCGACGCCCTCGCCACTGCGCACGACCTCATCGCCCGCGACATGGCGGGCCTCGATCGCGCTCGGGAGCTCGTGCGGCAGGCCGAGGCGCGCGTCCCGATCGGTGCGCTGCGGCTCGAAGCGATCCAGCACGGTGAGGCGGGGCTGACCAGCGTTCCGCCGGCCGAGGCCGAGGAGTTCTTGAAGCGCCTCGCGGCCCTCGCCGACGAGCCGGTGCAGGTCGTCGACCTCTACGAGCGCCAGGTCACGCGCAGCAAGAGCCCACCGGATCGAGCCGCCGCGCTGGCGCGAGCCGCGCAGGTCGCCGCAGCGCACAGTCAGCTCGACAGGGCGCGCGGGTTCTTCGATCTCGCGCTGAGCGGCGCCCCCTCCGAAGAGGCCGTCGCGACGCTCGAGACCGCGGCCCAGGTGGGGGACACGGAGACGGGCGGCGACTCGCTCCGGCGCGCCCTCGCGGGTGCGCTCGAGAACGGGGGACAGGGAGCGCGCGACGGGGGCCGCACGCGGGGCGCGCTCTTGCGGCGAGCCGCGCTCATCACGCATCGGGATCTCAAGGACCTCGACGAGGCCTTCGTCCTTCTCGGGGTGGCGCTCGTCGCGCACGTCGATCCGCTCACACTCGACGCCCTCGAGGAGCTCGCTCGCGAAGTCGAGTCCCCTCGCCGAGCCGAGGAGACGCTATCGCACGTGCTCGAAGAGGTGTTCGACGGTCCCCTCGTCCGCCAGCTGCTCGCGCGTCGAGCCAAGCTGCGTCGCGAGCACCTCGCAGACACGGTGGGCGCCGCGGCCGACCTGAAAAAGCTCCACGACCTGTCGCCCAACGACAGCGCCGTGCTCAGCGAGCTCACGGCGCTCTTGACCGAGCTCGGCGACTACCGCGGCATGGTGCGCGTCTTCGAAGACCAGATCTTGCGAGGCAAGGACATGAGCGCGCGCGCCGAGCTGGCGCGCAAAGTCGCCCAGATGTGGGAGATCGAGCTCTCCGATCCTCGCGAGGCCGCCGATGCGTGGCGGCGAGTGCTGCGCATGAAGCAGGGCGATCCCGAGGCCACGGCCGGCCTCGAGCGAGCCAAGTCGAACATGCTGAAGACGCTCGACCCGAGCTCGGAGCGCAGACCGTCGGCGCACCCGGTGCCCCCTGCCGCCGGCGAGACGCTGCCGCAAGAAGAGCCGGGAGCACCGTCTGCCACCACGACTCCGGTTCCCGAAGAAGAGATCGTCGCGCGCGACACCATGACCGGCAACGCCTTCGCCGATATCGGCGCGTTCGCGCCCGCCGTTCCCAACGAGCCCGCGGTCGACGCGCGACACCACGGCGGCGAACCGCACGACGACGAGCCCGAGGAGCGCGACCTCACGCACCTCGATCTCGGTCCGGTGCACCACGAGGCCGAGCCGGGGCGGGTCCCGGAGACGTCCGTGGTCACGCCCGTTCCCACCGAGCACGAAGCGCCCGACTTCACCGACACGCCCTATCCGCACTCGGCCGCGGTCTCGCCCCCGACCGAGAGCGAGCTCACGATCGACGTCGACGCCTCGGGCGAATCCGACGCGGTCGACGTGGACGTGCTGCTCCCCGAGGACTTCGCCGAGGGCGACGACGAGCCACCGCCGGACGCCGCCGCGAAGCCCGAAGCGCCGGCCTCGCCCCCGAGCAGCAAGCGGAGCACGCCTCCCCCTCTGCCGCGCAGCGGATCGAACTAGGCGCCTCCGGCCGCGAGCGTCACAGCGTCGTCCTCGACGCGCGCGGTCTGCCCGAGAACGAACGCTTCGTTGTGCGGCGCGTGCCCGAACGGGGCGCCGGCGAGCACCGGAACGCCGAGCGACCGCGTTCGCTCCGCGAGCACGTCTTCGGCCGTGCGTCCGTCGGGCCCCGGGACGCACCGGTCGAAGCCGCCGAGCACGATCGCGGACACCTGGGCCAGGTGCTCGCCGACGCGCAGCGACGTCAGCATCCGGTCGATCCGATACGGAGCCTCGGTCACGTCTTCGAGCGCCAGGATCGCACCGGGCGGGATCGCGAGCCGGCCTGCGGCCGCCATCGCGTGCAGGATCGACAGGTTTCCGCCGACCAGCGGGCCTCGCGCCTGCCCGCCCTGACCGCGATGGAGAACGCGCAGGCCCCGCCACACGCGCGGCGCGGTCGGTCGCTCGACCGCGGCCAGCCACGCGGCGCGCACTCGCGGCGCTTGCGGACCGAGGCCCGTCACGTTGGGGCCGTGCACCGAGGCGATCCCCGCCCGCCACGCCATCGCGTGCAGGGCCGTGACGTCGCTGAAGCCGACGATCCACCGGGGCCGGTTCGCGATGGCGTCCCACGGCAGTTCGTCGGCGATGCGCGTGGCGCCATACCCCCCGCGCACGGCGACGATCGCCTTCGCATCGGGATCGCGGAGCGCGCGATCGAGCTCGACGCGCCTCCTCTCGTCGTTGCCCGCGAGGTACCCGTCGCACTCGAACACGCCCGGATCGATCCGGAGGCGGTAACGCGACCGCAACCACGCGAGGCCGCGCCAGAGATCACCGGCGGGGAATCGACCCGACGGGGCCACCACGGCGACGACGTCTCCCGGCTCGAGGGGCGCTGGAATCGCGAACGTCGAACGCATCGAGGCCCCGGCGCGATCATAACCCCGTTGAATGGAAGGCGCGCGGCGTCCACAATGGGCCTCGCCGTCGGATCGGGCTCTCGTCGTCACCCGCCTCCACCGCTTCCAAACGCCGCGATCCCGACCCCGTGCCTCAACGCAAGCCCGCGAAGCGCTCCGCCACCTCTCAGGCCCTCGCGCGAATCGATCGCGCCGCGCGCGAGGCCCCCGCGTTCCTGGGCCGCCTCTTCGGGGCGGCCGGAGAAGCTGTCGACGACGCGCTCGAGCGCCTCCTCGGCGAGCCGTTCGCCGAGCGCATGGCGCGCGTCCCGCTCTCGCTCGGCAGCTCGGGGATCGATCCGTTCGGCCTCGACCCCGAGTGGATGAAGTACGTGATCCTCGCGGTGGCGACGCTCCATCGAAAATACTTCCGGACCGAGGTGCACGGCGTCAGCAGCGTGCCCACGGGCCGCGTGCTCTTCGTCGCGAACCATTCGGGTCAGGTGCCCATCGACGGCGCGCTCATCGCCGCCGCGCTCTTCATGGACGGCGAGCCGCCACGGCTCGTTCGCGCCATGGTCGAGAAGTGGGCGCTGAGCCTCCCGTTCGTGTCGCTCTTCTTCGCGCGCGTCGGGCAGGTCGTGGGCGTCCCGGAGAACGCCACGCGCCTGCTCGCGCAGGGCGAGGCGCTCCTGGTGTTCCCCGAGGGGGTCCGCGGCATCACCAAGACCTTCGACCAGCGCTACAAGCTGACCGAGTTCGGCCTCGGCTTCATGCGCCTGGCGATCGAGACCGACACGCCCATCGTCCCGGTGGCCGTGGTCGGCGGCGAGGAGCAATACATCTCGGTCGCCAACTTCGAAGGGCTCGCCAAGCTCTTGCGCGCGCCCGCGTTTCCGATCGTGCCCCAGATGTTCTTGCCCGGCGGGCAGCTCCCGCTTCCGACCAAGTACCGGCTATGGTTCGGCGAGCCCATGCGCTTCACCGGCGACCCCGACGACGACGACGCGATCATCGAGGAGAAGGTCTGGCTCGTGAAGCAGACGGTCCAGTCGATGCTCAACCGCGCTCTCAAGGAACGAAAGCATATATTCTGGTGATGGGGCTGGTAATAGGGGCGCTGATCCGCCGGGTGATGGCTCCGGTGACGATCCGATGAGCGAGAGCGCGAACTTTCGGGCCGCGGCGCGCGTGCGGATGCCGTCGATCCCGCCCGCCTCCGGCGGCGCGGTGCTCGTCACCGGCATCTGCGGTCGCCTCGGCAAGCAGCTCGCGCGCGTGCTGCACCGCGAGCGACCCGTCGTCGGCGTCGATCGACGCCCCTTTCTCGACAAGCCGAAAGACATCGAGCACGCCCAGGTCGACATTCGCCGGAAGAAGCTCAAAGACGTATTCCGGCCTGGAGACATCTCGGCGGTCGTGCACCTCGGGGTCATGCACGACCCGCGGGCATCGTCGGCCGAGCACCACTCGTGGAACGTGGCCGGCTTCACCAAGCTGCTCGAGTACGTCTCGCAGTTTCGTGTCCCCAAGCTCGTCGTGCTCTCGAGCGCGAACGTCTACGGACCGCACCCGAGCAATCCGCAGTTCCTGACCGAAGAGGCGCCGCTCCTCGGGGGCCAGAACTTCAGCGACATCCGCGACCTCATCGAGGTCGACATGCTCGCGCAGAGCTTCTTCTGGAAGCTCCCCGAGACGGAGACGGTGATCCTGCGCCCGGTGCACATCCTCGGAAGCGTGCACAACGCGCCGTCGAACTTCCTGCGCCTCAACCCGATCTGCACCGTCATGGGCTTCGACCCGATGGTGCAGGTCATTCACCAGTCAGACGCAGTGCGCGCGATCGAGCTGGCCCTCAGGCCGGGCATCCGTGGCATCTACAACCTCGCCGGCCCCGAGCCCGTTCCCCTGTCGCGCTACCTGAAGATCCTCGGCCGGCAGCGCATCGGCGTCCCCTACTCTCTCGCGCGCATCATCCTGGGGCGCATGTGGTCGCTGCGGCTCACGACGTTCCCGGTGCCCGAGCTCGATCACATCCGCTACATCTGCATGGTCGACGACCGGCGCGCGAGGGAGGTCCTCGGCTTCACGCCGCACACGTCGCTCGAGGACACCGTTCGCTCCGTCGACGACGGCCGCTGGTGACCCGGCGGCTAGAACGGCCTTGGCGGAGCGCTTAGTGCGCCTTGGTGAGCTTGACGGTGACCGGAGAGCCCGCGGCGTAGGCGACCTTGCGTTCGAGCTTGTAGCCCGGCAAGAGGAACGCGAGCAAGTGCTCGGTCGCGGGATCGGCGCCTGGCCCCACGTAGACCACGTCGCACGGCGTCGCGGCGCACATGGTCTCGCCCTCTTCGTTCACCTTCGCGCCCGGCGGGTCGGTCTCGATGTGCACGGTCGCCGTCGGTTTCGGAGGAGCCGGGGGCGGCGGAATCAGTGCCATCGCGCTGGCAGCCGCCGTCGGCTCCGTGTGGGGCCGGTCGAGGAGCGCCACGCCGGTGAGCACCGAAACGACCGCCACGAACGCGGCGAAGGCCAGGGGTCGACCGGAGTTCTTGCGGCGGCGGTGCGTCCTTCGAATGCGCTCCGACGGGGTGATCGAGGTGCGGGCGCCGGGCGCGCCGGTTGCGACCGCGATCGGGCCGGGGTTCGGCGCGTCGGCTCCCGCGTGCGGCGTCGCGTCCCGAAGCTGGAGGGCCGCGACGAGCTCCTCCATCGAGCTCCAGCGGCTGTCGGGGTTCTTCGCGAGGCAGCGCATCACGACGGCCTCGAGGCCCGCTGGCAGCACGAGATCCGGCGCCAGGGAGGCCATCGTCGGAGGCGCATCGGACACGTGCGCCATCATCATCGCCAGGTCCGTTCGCCGCTCGAACGGCGGCCGGCCCACCAGCATCGCGTAGAGCACGACACCGAGCGAGTACACGTCGGCGCGAACGTCGATCTCCTTGCCCTGCACCTGCTCGGGAGCCATGTAGCGCGGCGAGCCCATGATGACGTCGCCGCCCGGCTCGCGACCGTCGCTCCCGTCGGCGCCCTTGCTCTCGTGCACGAGGCCGAAGTCGAGCACCTTGACGAAGTCGTTGTCGTCGTCCTGCTTGAGGAGGAAGATATTGCCTGGCTTGACGTCGCGGTGCACGACGCCGAGGGCGTGCGCCTCGCGCAAGGCCCGGCCGACCTGCTGAGCGATGTGGATCGCCCGCTCCGGCGCGATGCGCCCGTGGCGCGTGAGCTCCTCGGAGAGCGACCGGCCCTCGAGGTACTCCATCGCGATGAAGCACCCTTCGGGTGACTCTCCGTAGTCGAAGATCGTCACGACGTTCGGGTGCGACACCTTCGACGCCACGCTGGCCTCGAGGAGGAAGCGCCGGCCGAAGTCGATGACGTCGGCCGCGCCGGTGAAGCGCGGATCGAGGACCTTCACCGCGCAGCGACGCTTCATGCGCGTCTGCTCACCGAGGTACACTTGGCCCATCCCGCCGCGCGCGATCGGCCGCACGATGCGGACCCGATCGTTCAGAACCTTGCCGACGAGCGGATGCGGATCGCGAGGAGGAGTACTGAAGCGGCCGGGGTCGCTGGGCACGGGCGGCGGGGTAGCGCTGACGGGTTCGGACGCTGGCGGCAAGGGCGCTGATGGGTCTCGATCGTGCGGAGGTTCGTCGGGCATTCGGACCAACAAGGATAACGCGCCGCGCGACCTCGCGTCACAGTCCCTGTGAAAGAGGACGATAGCCGGTCGTGACGCTCGTCGTGACGCCGGTGGTGACGCTCGTCGTGACGCTTACCGTAACCAATGTGTGACTTCTCATCTCATCCGCTCGTCTTGGATCGGCACTCTCGTTCGCGAATGCGAACGCCCCTTCGATCCAAGAACTGCGCGCCTTCGCGCCTTTGCGGTTTCTACCAAGCCCCGGGCGCAGGCAGCCCGCTCACCCTGCAGCACACTTCCCGATCGCCGTGATCCTTTGCCGAGGCGGTGGTGGGTCAGCTCTCTCGTCGGATGGGCCCCCACGCTTTCGTGAGCGAACGCCAGATGGCCATTGCTACTTGATGGCTTAGCTGCAATTTTATTCTAATGCGAATTTCTGTGTCTGGGAGCCGCCTTGGAGGGCGCGCCCGTTTCGGCTGGCAGATCGTGATCGGTCCCGTGGCGGTAGCGGCCGTGGCGGCGGCGTGCGGAAGCGCCGGAACGCCCGCGCAACACGACGGTCCGGGGGCGGGCTCGGACGCGGGTTCGCTCGCCGGCGAGGCAGGGGCTCCCGGCAGCTTCATCACGGGAGACGACGGATCGAGCGCGTCGGTCCTGGCGACGCAGCTCCAGTTCGTACCTGTGAGCACGGCCCTCACGGTCGACGGCGTGACGCCGCAGACGACTGCGTTTCAGCTTCAGGCCACGGTGAACGGGCAGGTCATGAACGTCGAGCCGTCGTCGCTCCAGTTCGACCGGCCGGATATCGCGAGGGCCACGATCGGCTCGCCCGTCTCGGTCACGGCGACGGGCACGTACGGCGGCACGGCCACCCTCCACGCCATCTTCGGCGGGCTCGAAGCCAAGGCGACCCTGGCGATCACCGTCGCCCAGCGCGACGTGGGCGGCGTTCCCGCGGCGATCGTCACCGCGCTCGACGGCGCGGGCACGACGCGGTCGGATGCGGCCGTCAGCACCATCGCGTACCCCTACGACAAGACCGTGTTCCCTCTCGGCCTCACGGCGCCGATCGTCATGTGGACCGCGCCGACGGGCGGGATGCACGCGAACGACGTGTACCGGCTGCACTTCGCCGAGGGCTCGTACACGTACGACGCCTACGCGACGACGCCGCTACCGGCCACGAGCCCCGGGCCTTCGGCGGCGCAATGGGCGATCCCCCAGGGTGTGTGGGAGCGGGTGACGGCGTCGAACGCGGGCACGAGCGACCCCCTCGAGGTCGTGCTCTCGCGCTACGACGCCGCGACCATGACCGCGGCCGCGTCGGCGTCGATGACCTGGACCATCGCGCCCGCCAGCCTTCGCGGCGCCATCTATTACTGGACGGCGTCGAGGTCGGCTCTCGGTGACGGCGGGGTCGCGAGCGTCGGTCACATCACGCGGATGGCTCCGGGCACCGGGGCGCTGCCCGTTCAGCTCAACTCGGGGCGCTGCATGGGGTGCCACGCCGTCAGCGCCGACGGGACCACGCTGGTCGCGGCGATCGACGATCCGGCCAGCGCGCCGGCGACGCCGCCGTACGTCCTCGGCTGGCAGAACCCGAACTACACGCGCCCGTGGGCTGCCTTCGACGTGAGCCAGACGACGCCTCAAGCCGGGTACCAGTCGACGCAGTACGGAGCGAACATCGCGTTGACGCCGGACGGCGCGTACGCAGTCTGGGGCGCGCCGACGAACGTCGCCGGCTCCAAGGTCCTCTCGCTCAGCAACACGAAGTCCGGGGCCCTCGTGGCGAACAGCGGCCTCGACGCCCTGCTCGGGCCTCTCGCGAACGACGTCCTCTCGATGCCCGCCTTCTCACCCGACGGGACGATGCTGGCCGCCGTGCGTAGCCCCACGTCGGGCGACAACGTGCTGCCCAACAGCCCGAAGGCGATCGTCTACGTCGACTACGCGGCGAGCTCGCAGACGTTCGGCGCCACCCTCAACACGGTGGTCTTGTCGACCGACCCAGCCATCGCGGCGGGCGAGACTGCGCTCGCGTATCCGTCGTTCTCGCCCGATCACAAGTACGTCGCGTTCCATGCCGGGACGCTCGCCACGGGCTGCCAGAACGGCTGCGACGACACCGCGAAAGACGACGGGCAGCTCTACATCGCGCCCGTGACGGGCGGCGGCGCCGTCCGGCTCGCGGCGATCAACGATCCCCCGAACATCGTGGACCGGAACGCGTCGGTCGAGCCGACGTTCGACCCGACGCCCGCCGGCGGGTACTCGTGGGTCGTCTTCACCAGCATGCGCGCTTACGGGAACATGGGGTTCCCCGTCGCCGCCGGCGAAGACGTGACCAAGACCGAGAACTTCAAGCGCCGCCTCTGGGTCGCGGCGATCGACCCCGCGGTCGGTACGATCGATCCGAGCCACCCGCCGTTCTTCCTCGTGGGCCAGGACGACACGCCCAACATGCGCGGATTCTGGGCGAACGCCCAGTGCGTCGCGACCCCGCTGCCCGACCATGGCGGCGGCGCCTGCACGCAGGGCTTCGAGTGCTGCTCGGGCTTCTGCACGAACGGCACCTGCTCCAACCCGACGACCCTCGCCTGCCAGGCCGTCGGCGCAGGGTGCAGCGCGTCGGCCGACTGCTGCAACGGCGCCTCCGGCGTCTCGTGCATCAACGGGACCTGTGGCGTCGACACCATCGCCAAGTAACGCTCTCGAAAGAGGGAGATTGGCCGCTGAGGCGCAGAGAGCGCAAAGCAGAGATTGGGGTCGAAGTCTCGCGACCTGCGCGGCGGATCCGGTCTGCGTACACTGCGCCCAGCGCGCGCAAAAACCCTCTCATCTCTGCGCCCTCTGCGGCTCTGCGGCTAATCTTCTCTCCTAATTTAGCGGCAGTCGTCGAACGTGAGGATGCGGATCTTGGTCGAGCTCTTCGACCCCACGTCGGTCTGGCGAAAGATGATCCGCCGCCCGTCGGGGCTCCACTCGTTGTCGGCGACGATGAGATCGTCGGTCGTCAGCCGCTGCACGTGCGACCCGTCGGCGTCCATCATCGTGAGCTCGGTCGAGTATCCCGCCGACGGCAAGAGGTCGAAGAAGATGCCGGGCCCGATCCACATGAAGTCGTAGACGGGCGAGATCGACCCGTCGCTCAGCGCGACGACCGGCGCGACGCGGGCGCGGCCCGAGATCCAGGCGAGCTTGCGGCCGTCGGGCGACAGGTGCGCGTGCTCGTCCCACGCCGCGGCGGTGGTCAGGCGCTCGCGCTTCCCGGTCTCGACGTCGACCGCGTAGATGTCCGTCGCGAGCAGACCCGCGCGGGTGTTCGTGGTGATGACGCGCCGGCCGTCGAGGGAGAAGCCGTGGGTCTCCCACCACGTGGTATCGTGAACGACGCGCCTCGTCGACTCGAGGCGCATGCCCTTGTCGTCGGAAACGAAATCGGCGACGTCGACGTCCCAGGTTCGATCTTCGGTGCGCCCCCAGACGATGCGCTTGCCGTCGGGCGACCAGTTGGGGTGATAGTTCGCAGCCCACACGTGGCTCGTGGTCAGCCGCGTGACGTTCGACCCGTCGGGGCGCATCGCGTAGAGCTCCTGGCCGTAGCCTCCGCCGTCGTTGCCGAACGCGAACGGGTGATCGCGATCGGACACGAAGAGCAGCGTGTCGCCGGAGCCGGGGCGGTAGCGAACGCCGTCGTTGTTCCCGGGCTGGCCGCAGGTGATGCACGTCCGGTCTTTCCCGTCCGGCGCCATCACCTGGATCTGCTGGATCTGCAGCTTGCCCTTCACCATCAGCGGGAGCACGACCCGGGTCCCGTCGGGGGAGAACGACATCCCGTCGGTGGTGCTCACCTCGGAGCCGCTCACGACGTCGTCGATATGGAATTTCTGGTAGCCGCACCGGGCGGGGGGCAGGCTCGCGGTCGGCGTCAGGGGCGACGCCGGCAAGGCCTCGCCCTTCACGAACTCGGCGGTCGAGAAGTCGAAGATGCGCTTGTCGGTCCCGGGCTCGAAGATGTCGACGAGGAGCTCGTCGGGCCCGTCGGGCACCCGGTTGCCGTTGCGGTCGTGCCAGCCGCCGCGGAGGACGGTCGGGTCCGCGGGCTGCGAGAAGAGCAGCGCGTCTTGTGCGAGCAGGTGCCGCTGCATGTCCACGAGGAGCGGCGGCATGGCCGGAGACTGCGAGCTGTCGACCGGGACCTTCTTCGACGACGTCGCGCCCTTCATCACGTAGCGCATCGAGCTGAAGAGCGCGGCGAGGAGGTGCGCGTCGCGAACCGTCCAGCGGCCGCGGACGTCGCCTCGGAGGATCGGGTCCTTCTCGGCGCCCACACGCAGCGGGAGCGTCGGGAGATCGTACTCGCAGCTCCCGGCGATGACCGCGTCGGCCGCCTTCACCGCGTCGGCCAGGGCGCTGTCGAGCTTCGGCATCTCGATCGCGAGGCCCACGAGCCCGAGGCCCGAGTGCGGCGTGAGAAAGTCGTTGATGCGATCGACCGCCTGCATCGATTGCGCGATGAACGCGCAGTAATGCGCGCCGCAGTCGTCAGGGCGGGCGTCTTCGACGGCCCGGCAGGTCGACAGCGCGTCGTCCCACTCGCCGCGGGCGAACGAAAGCTCCACAGCGGTGCGTAAACGCCCCTCGAGCCCGCCCGCGGCTTCGGCCTTCGAGACATGGTGGCCCGGGCTGGACACGCACGAGCCCACCCACAACGGCGAAAGCAGAGGGACGGCGACCTGCAGGCCGTGACGCAGAAGAGCGCAAGCGTTGAACATGAGCACCTCAGCTGCACCAGGCGGGCCATGCGCACGCCGGGTCAGTCGCCAGGATGCGCGTCGGCCCCCCCCGCGTCGCTGCTGCAGGCCGCTCCCGTGGCCGTGCGCTGGGGGAGGGCCGCGGAGCTGGGGAGGCAGGTGAGGTCGAGCTGCGCCCCGCCGCAACCGCACAGCACGAGCCCGGCGCCGGTCCCGCTGCAGTCGTTGGTCGGGATCGCGCACTGCCCCGTTGAAGCCGGCGAAGCGCAGCCCGCGCCCAGCGCGTAGAGGCAAGCGAGCCCTGGCTCGCACTCGTTCGACGCCTGGCACGAAGCCCCCGCCGGCACCGACCCCGCGCATGCGACGCCGAGAGAGAGAACCGCGAAGGCGCAGAGGCGCCAAGATCGGGGGCTCGGGCGTCTCGCCTTCATCGCCCTCGAGAGCCGCAAGCGGCTGGTCGTCGGAGTTCTCGACAGTCCACGCCCCGCACGCACGCTTCTCCGCCCTTCTCTCCGCCCCTCCCCTTCTTCTTCTTCTTCTTCTTCTTCTTCTTCTTCTTCTTCTTCTTCTTCTTCTTC
>CALFNG010000169.1 GCA_937902985.1 uncultured Myxococcales bacterium | reverse complement strand
TCGCAAGATCGCGGCCAGCGTGCTCGGCGACAAGCCATGGGTCGAGTTGCTCGACTTCTTTCACGGCGCCGCTCGCCTGGGCACCGCAGCCAAGGCCATCTGGGGCACAAGCGAGGAGGCTACGGTGACGGGCGAATATTGGAAGACCGTGCTGCGCGAGAAGACGCGGCGCCATGCTCGTACTCAAATCGCTGGAGTATCAGCGCAGTGTGGCCAACGAGACCACCGCGAAGGAACTCACCAAGTCGATCAACTCCCTCCTGCGGCACAAAAAGGAGGGACGACTTGGTTATGCTGCAGCCAAGAAGATCGGCCTCCCCATCGGCACCGGCGTTACCGAGGCAGCCGCCAAGACCCTCGTGTCCGTACGGATGAAGCGCTCTGGCGCACGCTACAGCGACCACGGCGGGCACACGATTCTCACACTTCGAGCCGCCATCCTGTCGGGTCGCTTCGAGGCACTCTCAGCGGAGATAGAGTCCACCTACGCACTATCCGTCGCGGCATGACGCCCCCGTGGCGGATATCCACCCAAACGTTGAAGGACGTCGGCCCAGAGAGGCACGTGGACGGAGGCGACCCTACGACCGGTCATGCGATCTCGTGCGTTGCGGGTGAACCCTGCACCAACGACAACGACCGGTGAGCGGCCTTCGGATGCAATCCACCAGCTAAGGGCTGTCTCGGCGTCGTCGGCGGGGAAGAGCTCGCGAAGGGCTTTCTCGATCGAACGTTGTAGGTAGGCACGCATCGCGGTGGGCTCCGAGCGTAGTCCGGCTCAACCGTAGCAACGCGCGCGGCGCGCGTCTCCGTCCGCACACGGCCGCGGAAGGCCTGCGCAGTTCGCGCGACAGCCGTCGTGGCTACTTCGCGGATCAGCGAGCAATCAGCGAGGTCGGCGTTACTCTGGCGCGCCCAACGCTGCATGAGCCAGGCGACAGGTTCCCGGACACCACGGGAGCTACCGCTTTTGAGCGAACCCCCGCTGCGTCGCCTCTGCTTCTGTCAAACGGTCCAGAATCGACGCGCCGAGACGTTCGTCACCGACGTTGCTTCCAGACCGTAGGCCGGCGTCGACCGTGGAACACGGCCGTGATCACCACGATGTCGTCGAGGATGCGATAGAAGACCGCGTAGGCCGGGAAGGCTCGCACCGGGCACCGCCGAATGTCGCCGTGGATCTCGGCGAAGGCGGCGGGCGACTCGGCGATGAGCTCGAAGGCAGCGCGCACCTCGAGAAGGAAGCGGAGCGGCGTACGAGGGTCGACCGCGTGTTCGCCGTACCAGGTCGCTGCATCGTCGAGGTCGCGCTCCGCTGCAGCGCGGATCTTGTATTTCACGCCGACTGGCGCCGCGGGCTGTGCCTCGCGAGGAGGCGGGCCATCACCAGGTCGCCGTCTTCCTCCGTCCCCGAGTCCTCGCGATCGCGACGGTCGAGCTCGTCCGCCATCCACTGCGGCAGAGCGCCCTGGTGCGCCTCAATGGCTGCGAGCTCCTCTGGATGCTTGGCCATGTCGCTCGCGAGGGCATCCGCGAGCTCGGGCGCCAGGGCCTCACCACGCTCGATGCGCTCGGCGGCGAGGCGAAGCGCGGCGGCCTGGAGACGGGGATCTCGCGGAGACATGCCGCAATCATAGCCGACCAAGGGCAAACGCGGCACCCCGGTCCGGCTCGGCGCTCCTGGCGAAGCGGGCACCTGTCGTGGCGAAGTACTCGTCTCGCGCGATGTGCACGGGTCAGAGGCCAGCATGCGGGGGCGCACCGCGCGCCAGCGTACCCCATCCGCGGATCCGATTCGTCGGTGACAAGGCGGCCGGGGTCCGCGATCGTTCCGGCGATGCTGGCGCTCGTCGCGGCGATCATTGGTGCGTTCTTCGCGGCCTTCCGCCCGAGGGCGAGCCTCGTCGCCGAGAACCTGGCGCTCCGCCAGCAACTCGCGGCGCTCGTGCGAGGCCGACCCCGACCGCGGCTTGGTCCCATCGACCGAGCTTTCTGGGTCGTCCTGGCGCGGACGTGGTCGCGATGGGCGGACGTGCTTGCCATCGTGAAACCGGCGACGGTGATCACGTGGCATCGTCGCGGATTCGCGCGGTTCTGGGCGTACAAGTCTCGCCCGCGTGGCCGGCCGCCGATCTCGGCCGAGGTTATCGAGCTGATTGAGCTCATGACCCGGGAGAACACGACGTGGAGCCGTCGGCGCATCGCCGCTGAACTCGCCAAGCTCGGTCACGACGTCAGCAAGGACACGGTCGCCAAGTACATGCCGAAGCGGCCCGGCGCTCCCCGTCGGCCGCCGTCGACGACATGGAGGACGTTCCTTCGAACGCATCTCGCCGGCACGATCGCAATCGACTTCCTCACGGTGCCGACCGTGACGTTCAACGTGCTTTACGTATTCTTCGTACTCTCGCTGGACAGGCGGCGCATTCTCCATGTCAACGTGACGGCGCACCCGTATGCCGCGTGGGCCGCCCAGCAGATCGTCGAGGCAGCCGGCCTCGATGCCGACGTGGTCCGTCTGATTCGCGACCGCGACGGAATCTACGGCGAGGCCTTCGATGCGCGAGTGCGAAACCTTGGCATCGAACAGCTGCGCACCTCGCCGAGATCCCCCTGGCAGAACGGGTACGCGGAACGGTGGGTTGGCACCCTTCGTCGAGAGCTGCTCGATCACGTGATCGTGCTCGGTGAGCGTCATCTCCTCCACTTGGTCCGCCGGCACGCCAGCTACTACAACGAGGACCGCCCGCACATGAGCCTCGACGGCGACGCGCCGGTCACGCGCGAAGTCGAGCCGAGGGAGCTCGGGAAGGTGGTCGCTCTTCCGCGGGTCAGCGGACTGCACCATCGGTATGTCCGGCGGGCGGCGTGACCGACGCAAGGCCGCTGGACACGTTTCTCGCCGCCACAGGCGTACAGCGCTAGGATTGCCTACTCGCGGCACATGTAGCCCGCGCGCCCTTGCTGCACTGGCAGAAGGCCCACAAGCTCCATGGTCGTCTGAAAGAGTTCCTCGGCGCTGGTCCCGAGTGGCAGGCGGACGCGGAGCCAGCTCGCCCGCGGGTATTGCCCCTGCGCCGCGGGCACGTCTTGCCAGTCGATGCTCACGGTGGAGAACTTCGCCTGATCGGCCACCTTGACACGCCAGGGCGGGCGCGTCGGCCCCATTTTCTGCAGCTCCTGAAGGAAGCCCGGAACGTCCCTCGGGTCCCAGCCCCGCCAGTGCGGCTCGTCCCAGCGTCGTACCTCCTTGATGCCCGCGGCCCAGGGACGCTGGAGGAGCGCCTGGCTGGCGGCGAGCACCTGGGGCCAGATCGATCGCAGGCCGCTCTCGAGGTAAAGGACCGTGCCGAGCGTGACCCAAGCGACCGGCTGGCCGCGGCTTATCTCGGTCGGCTCGAAGGGGGCCATGCGTCGATACGCTCGCCGCCGGGACGGGTCCGCCCGAGACTCGTCAGCACGAGTAACCCATCCACGGCGACGTGTTGCCCGGATCGTGGATCACGATCGTGGGCTCGTCTTGGATCGGCTTCACGAACGCGAGTCGCGTCGTCAAGCGATAGACACCCGTCGAGGCGAAGGTGTCTCGGACTATTTTCAGGCGGTTGCCCTTGAGTGCGGCGACTCCCGAGTCGCCTGCCGCCAGGAACATCTGCCCCTTGAACTCGACGATCCCATAAAAGCTGTGGTCGTAGTCGCCGACCCGCTCCAAGCCGTGGCGGCTGCCGTGGAAGATCGCACCCCCGGTCGAGCACATGTACACTTCTTCGGGCGAGACCCAGACGCCGGTAAGCGTCACCCTGGCGCTCGCATCCTCCGGGAGTGACACCGGGTGCCACTGCCGTCCGTCGAAATGCAGGACGAGCCCCTCCCGACCGACGACCCAGATGTCGGTTGGACCGGTCCCGTGCATCCGGCTGATCGGCTTCTTGTTCTCGCCATGAGAGATGTTCCATTGAGCACCGTCCCAATGGAAGATGAGCCCGGTGAACGTTCCGACGTAGACGTCGCGATTCGAACTCCCCCAGATGGCCGTCACGGCGTAGCTCCCGCCGTTCGCGCGCCGCGGCAGCTCTCCCGCAACCCAGGTGCGGTTCGGGTCCATACCCTCCCAGTCCAGGCCCTGGATCTTCGACGGGTCCCACTGCGTGTTCGCGGTCGTCCAGACCCGACCCAACTCGCTCCCGACCCAGAGGTTCTTCTCCGGTGAGCACCATAGGGTGTTGAGATTGTCGTTCGTATTGAGAGAACACTCGGGCTCGACGCTTCCGTCGGCTTCCACGTGGAACCGCCAGACCTGACCCTTGGCGTTGAGGGCGTCCGTCTCCCAGTAGATGGTCATGACCCCGAAGAAGGCCTGCTCGCCGTCGTTCGGTTCGTCCACGTAGATGAAGTGGCGGAGCTTCTCGGGCTTGAAGTCGTCGGCCATGTGCGCCTCTCCGTCCTACTCTGTCTTGGAGCGCCCGGGAACCTTTCTAGCGGTGGGCTCCTTGGCGGTGGGGTCCATCCCTCGCCGCGTCTTCGTATCCATTTTCGTTTTCTGTTTCTCTTCGAAATTCTTTCTCGCCTTGACCGACAGACACTTGGAGGGTACGTAGCCGATCCGGCGGACCAAGCGCATTGCCGAGGCCCCAAGCTCTCACGAGCCCCTCGGTATGTGACAAGCGGCCGACCTAATTGAGCTACTCGCGCGCCGTCGAGGACGACGACGGGCAAACGCTCGTCGCCGTTCCGTCCGAACGGCGGCTCGGCTGCGGAATGCACATTCGCAGCAAGTTCGATGCGGCCCTGCTCGCCAAAGACGGCCGCGCCGCCATCCCGCTCACCCACTTCGCCGACCTCTATGCCATCGAGGCCGATTGCAAAGAGCGGGGACTCGACGCCGACGCGCGCGGCGAGGAGCGACGCCGACGCTCCTGGCCCAGGACGACCACGTCCGCGGAGAGGGTGAGGCTGACCTTCAACTTCGCGGCCGTCATGGAACAGGATCCTACGATTCATCCTACCTCCTCAAAGCGCGCTGGACGTCGCGGCGCCTACCGGGCGAGGAATTCGTCGACCACGGCGACGGTGCGCGCCTGCATCCCCTGCCCGTCCTTGGCCGGCCCAGCTTCCGCCGCGCCCAGGTAGGCGCGGTGCGTCGCGCACGGGAACACCGCGACCTCCGGCGCCGGGCCGGCTATTGGGGTCGGCCGGCCTTGGCCGGCAACGAGGCAAAGAACGCGTCGGCCTGGGCGTGCACCTCGTCGAGGTCGTATCCCGCCTTGACGAGAGCACGACGGCGCTCTTCGGGGGTCATGGCGAGCTCGGACTCGATCTCGGCGTCGAGTGTGGCCTCGTCGAGCGCATCCCAGAGTTCCTTTGCGGTTCGCTTGGTCATCAGTTCACCTCTTTGTCTTCGCGGCGCTCGGCGGCGAGAATGCGGCTCACGCATCCGCGGATCCGCTTGAGGGTCGCTGCCCGACTCGATGATGCCCCTCCCGAGCCCCCCTCGCAAGTACGCGAGGGGGGCCGGGCGGGAGCGCGTTGACTGCCTGCGACTACCTACGAAAGCACTACGACACTACGAGACGCGCGGCGCCGCCCCTGCGATGGGCGTTGCCGTTTGCGACGGCGCCGGGGTGACCGGCGACGGCGCGGGTGCGATCGGCGCTGCTGCCGGAGTGACCGGCTGCGTCGTCGAAGGGACCGGCGCGGCAGGTGTCCCCACCGGCTGCACCGGGCTGGGCGCCGGAGCGGTCGGCGAGGAAGTCGCCGGCGCGGTCGGGGTGACCGTGCCCTTGATGGCCGCTTTCTGCTTCGATCCCATGGTGTGACGCGCCTCGCGGGTCGCCTTGGCCTTGGCGGCCGCGGCGAGCTTCTCCGCGGGCGTCGCGACGTGCACGTGGCGCGCCGTGAGCCCGAAGTCCGCGAGTGCGTCGAGTTGACCCGCGAAGGTTGCGAGGAGGCTCTGCTTCACGACCGAGACGAAGGTCTTGGTCTTGTCCCGGAGCGCCCGGTCCGCCTGGACGGCCACCTGCCAGGCCGCCCTGGTAGTGTCCACGGCTCTGGCCGAGTCGATCCGTGATTGCAGAGTCGCCACGATGTCCTTCGTGGTCTGCGTTGCCCCGAGGATCGCCATGCTGGTGAGCCCCGACGCATGCTTGATGAAACCAGCGATCAACGATTGGTCGCTGGTGATCTGGTCGATGCGATTGTTGTTCGGTGTGTTATTTCCCATGTTGTTTACCTGATCTCTTCTTCCGTGTGCGTTCAGCGAGACGCCGCGCGTTGCACCATGCCGCGCGTCGACGCCTCACCGGGTATTGCCCCGCGAGGGGGCCGATCCGGCGAAAGATTGGTGGCATAAGGTAGGTCAGTCGTCGTCATCGTCGTCAGCGAGCATCCGCTCCCGCCGCGCCTCCCTTCTCCGCTGGTGCGCGATCGTCCGCACCATCCGGCGCATCCACTCCAGCGCGCGCCCGTTCGCGCGGTTGAAGGGGGACTTTCGCTCGAGCAAGAAGAGGAGGAAGTCTTGAAGGACGTCCGCCGCCTCTCCGTCGAGCTCCTTCAACACGGTCCGCGCTTCCGCGAGGAGCGACGGGCCGAGCGCGATGGCGATCGCGCCGACGGCGCGGCCATCCCCGTCCGAGGCGCGCGTCACCAGGTCGTCGAAGTCGTCCTGGAGCTGCGTGTCGTTGGCGGACCGCGGTGCTTCGAATTCGAGGGTCTCGTTGCAGTCGTGGTCGCGGTCATGTTCGGTGTTCATGGTCGGTCTCTCTCTTTCGATTCGTGGGCGCTCCCGTCCCGGGCTCCTCGCGCCCTGCGAGGAAGTCCTGAGAAGAGCGGTGATGGGCCTACGGCTTCTCTGCGCGAGGGAGCGGCGGGGTCGGGTCGGCGGACGGGGTCGAAGGGAGCGAGCTGCGGATCGGCGTCCTCTCCGTCGATTCCATGATCCGGCGCGCCATGCGCGTCGCCCAGGGCAACGCGGCCGTGGGGCGCTTTTCGTGGGCAGACCGCGTCGCCCGGGCCGGCGAGGGTCCCTTGCGCTGCCGGAGCGCCATCTGGCGCACCGTCCGGCACAGCCAGGCGACACCTGGCCCGTCGTCGGGTGTGAACTGCGCCTTTTGCTCCAGGATGCAGACGAAGAAGTCCTGGACGACGTCCTCCGCGCCGCCCGACCCGTTCAGCGCGGCGCGGGCCTCTTCGACGAGCAGCGGGCCGAAGGTGGTCGCGATCGCGCCGAGGGCGCGGCGATCGCCTCGCGTCGCGCGCATCACGAGGTCGCTCGTCGCGTCCTCGCGTGCCGTGACTCCGTGTTCTTGAATCAACCCGAGGATCGTCTCTTCGTTTTCTTTGGTGGTGTTCATGGTCGTGGCTCTCTCGTTCGGTTCGTGCGCGCGCCGCCGCCGCGCCGCTCCGCACCATGCGGGGAGGCCGGGGAGCGCCGCGCGCCGACGTCTCAGGGGGTATTGCCCCGCGAGAAGGCCGATCTGGCGAAAGAAAGGTAGGACAAGGTGGGCGTCAGGCAGGATCCTCGGCGAAATCGACTCGCGAAGATGCGATCCCCGACCTTGCAAAGGGCGATGGGCACCCAGGGCAAGGGCCATGACCGGTCGTCGCCTGTGCGATCACGACCCATCGCACGTGGCATGGCCGGTCATCGTCCTTGCGATCACGAACCATGGCCCTTGCCATGGCCGACCATCGCCCTTGCGATCACGAACCATCGCTCTTGCCATGGCCGACCATCGCGCTCGCGATCACGACCCATCGCATCGACCATGGCCCGTGATCGCCCTTGCGATCACGACCCGTCGCATTGGCCATGACCGGCCATCGCCCATGCGATCACGACCCGTCGCACGTGCCATGGCTGACCATGGCACGATGGAAGATCCGTCATCGCATGATGGAAGGTCCGTCATCGCACGGGCCATGACGGCCCACGCTCAGGGTGCAGCCGGGAAGGGACCGATGCTAGGCTCGCGCACGCCATGTTCGATCCCGGGGCGCCGTCCTCCGTGCTCGCGATCGCGGAGCTCAACAAGCCCGGCACGATGCATGAAATTCATGGCATTGCCCTCTTGCGATCGGGCCACGAGGAAGACGCGAAGGATCTGGCGATGGTCAGCATCGCCCGGGTGCTCGACCCTGACGACCTGCCGTGGCACCTCGGCGGCCACACCTTCCTCGTGCACATGTTCTCCGTCGTCCGGCAGACGTGGTACCGGCAGCGCCGCAAGCGCAGCGCCCGGTCCGAGGTTCCCGACGGAGGCGAGGCGCAGGACAACACCGCGAACGATGGCGAGCTCCCCGACGCCGAGGTCGCGCGCAAGCGCGAGTTCGAGACCCAGCGGATGCTCGGCGAGCGCCTCCTCGAACGACTCGCCGGTGACTCGGATGCCGTGCGGCTCCTAGAGCAGCAGAAGACGAGGGATCTCGAACCCTCCGAGCTGGCGGCCGCCCTCGGGTGGACGGTCGACAAGGTCCGAGCGACCCAGAAGCGGATCGCGTATCACGGCGAAATCGTACTCAATGAGTGGAAGGCGAGCGAGGAGCGGCGGATGAAAGCCCTGAGGGAACGGGCTACGAAGGCGTCTGGCGAGGAAGGCACACCGTGAGCACCGCCGACAAGCCCGACCCGGCTCGCGTGTGGCAGCTCGCCGAGAAGCTCCTCGCCGAAGAGGACGACGAGCGCCTCTTGAAGCTCACTCCAGAAGAGCGGCGGGCCGAGCTCGAGCGGCGCGGCGTGAAGCCGGCGACGGAGTGGAGCGTCGACGAGATGGTCGCCGGCGCCGCGGCCCACGCGACCAGGCAGGCGGCGCCCGCGTCACCCGCGACTCGAGCCGCATCCCCCCCTGCCCCGCGGGAGCCCGCGCCGCCCGCGCCGAAGCTCGCGCCCGTCGTGCCGATCCGGCGGCCGTGGAAGGTCGTCGCGCTCTCCGCCGCGGCGTGCGTCGCGCTGTTTTTGATCGTCAAGGCCTCGCAGGGACCCGACCCCGTCGCGACGGCCCCCACCAAGCGCGATATCGCGGAGGCCTACCGCGACATGGCCGAGGCGAGGTGCGCCCTCAAGGACTGGGCGCGCTGCAAGTGGGGGCTCGACGAGGCTGCGATGCTCGATCCTGCTGGAGAGAGCGAGCCGAGGGTGCAGAAGGCGCGCGCGGAGATCGCGGTCGGGGTCGCGGGGCATCCGGCGGACGGGGGGCCCGGGCCGTAGGGGCGGCCGGATCAGATCGCGAATCAGACGCGCGTTGCGATGACCAACGAGGTCGGCCCTGCAGCACGAGCGGAACGGGTGACTTGCGGGATGGGCACTGAAGTCTGGAGCAGGGCGCCCGAAACCGATGACGCTCCGGTCCCGTAGCATGTGAGGCTGGCCAGCACTCAGGCACGCGCCGTCCACGAACATACCATTGGTGCTCGCAAGGTCCCGGATGATCCATACCTCGCCATCCCAGTGCTGTTCAGCGTACCAAGGGGCAACGACTCCTCTCTGCGGCGTCTTGCTGACCACCGCCGTGTTCTTGGCCGCTCACGCTGGTCGGGGAACGCCGCCAATGAGCGACGTCGAAAGGGCCGATGAGCGGGGGCTCATTGGTGAGGAATTGCGCGGCGGCGCGGTGTCCCCGGCCGCCCCCAACGACGTCCCGGACGGTTAGCACGGCGTCTGGGTTTCACTCGCCTCTCGTGCGAAGCGTGTGGACACGATCTGCTCGTCGCCTTCTCCTGCGGCAGCCGCAGCATCTGCCCGAGCTGCACGGGCAGGCGCATGGCGAACACAGCCGCATTCCTGGTCGATCGCGTTGTCCCGGACGTTCCGGCGAGGCAGTACGTGCTGACGCTGCCCTACGAGCTTCGCAAGCTCGTCGCGTTCAAGGCCGACGTGCTGACCGCGGTCGCCCGCATCTTCGTCGAGAGCGTGTTCGCGAGCTACCGCGCGCGCGCCAAGCGAAACGGCGTCGAGGCCCCGCAGTGCGGCGCCGTCAACTTCGTTCAGCGCTGTGGTTCGAGCGTCAACCTGCACGTCCACTATCATCTGGTCGCTCTCGACGGCGTGTTCGCGCGCGACGCGCACGACCACGTCGTGTTCCATCCGGCTCCCCCGCCGAGCCCGGTCGACCTCGAGGCGATCATCGAGCGCACCGCGCGCCGAACGCTCGTGTGGCTGCGCGGCCACGGCTACGTGGACGACTCGCCGCTCGAAGCCCGCTCCAACGAGCCGCCGGCGCAGACCGCGCTCGACGCCTGCGCGGCCATCGCCATGGGGCGCGGCAACGTGACGACGATGCCACGTGACGGCATGGAGGAGGACGACGACGGGCATGGCGCGGCCAAAGAGCGCACCAGCACGCCCGCGCTCGTCGTCGAACGCGATGTCTTCAACTTGCATGCCGGTGTGCACATCGAGGCAGGTGACGATCTGGGTCGCGAGAGACTCCTGCGGTACGCAGCTCGCCCCCCGCTGT
>CALFNG010000168.1 GCA_937902985.1 uncultured Myxococcales bacterium | reverse complement strand
GCTTGTCCCTCGATCCAAGTGTCCTTGTCCGTCGATCGAGCCCCGCCGTTCGCCCTATCGATCGGCTCCCTGCGCACCTTGTCCCACCTATTTTTCTCCAGATCGACCTCGTCGCAGGGCAATACCAGGTGAGACGTCGGCGCGCGGCATGGCGCTTCGCGGAGGCGCCTCGTCACGAAGAGTCACGCGAGGACAACGGGACTCGTAGAATCAATCTTTGTAGCTCGGGTCGAGGCGCTCGAGACGCCGCAATAGACCGGGCCACGCGAGGGCGCCGCCCCCGCCGCGGGTGACGGCCTCGACGTTCGACGTCACGCCCGACACGATGCGCGGGTCGACCGTGACGAGCTCCACGCCGCCCGACTGCGCGAGGAGCTGGATCTCGCATGCGCGCTGCAAGGTGAACATCGCGACGAAGGCGTCGGCAATCGAGCGCCCCACCGTGAGCAGGCCATGATTTCGCAAGACGAGCGCCGTCTTCCGGCCGAGGTCGTTCACCAGCCTCGGCTTCTCGTCGTCGCGCAGCGCGATGCCCTCGTAGTCGTGGTAGCCGAGCGACGCGAGCGCGACGGTGGCTTGCTGCGAGATCGGGAGGAGCCCGGCTTTCTGCGCCGAGACCGCGACGCCTTGCGGCGTGTGCACATGGAGCACGCAGACCACGTCGGGCCGCGCGTCGTGGATGGCGCTGTGAATGACGAAACCCGCGGGGTTGATCGGGTACGGGCTCGGCGCGACCTTCTCGCCCGACGCGTCGACCTTGACCAGGCTCGACGCGGTGATCTCCTCGAAGAGCATGCCGTACGGGTTGATGAGAAAATGGTGCGCGTCGCCCGGGATTCGCGCCGAGATGTGGGTGAAGACGAGATCGTCCCACCCGTAGTGCGCGACGAGGCGGTAACAGGCCGCGAGGTCGACCCGCAGTCTCTGCTCGGTCGCCTCGGTGACGTCGTGCGCTTGGCTCGCTTGGCTCATGAATGCGCTCCTCGTTGAAAGTGTAGCCGGAGCAAGCGCCGGGGTCGTGGAACGCTTGCTCCAGCCCAATGCGCTCGGGAAAGAGCGAGATGGGCCGCAGAGGCGCAGAGGATACAGAGTTGGGGGTCCGAGATTCGGCCGCCGATCGCCGCGCCCTCTGGAGCGAAACGGACCGAACCCGCGAGCCTAGCGTTGCCGCCAGCGAGTCCTCGACCCCTCTCCCCTCTGCGCCCACTGCGGCCAATCTCTCGCTCTCT
This sequence comes from uncultured Myxococcales bacterium, assembly GCA_937902985.1. Taxonomy (GTDB): domain Bacteria; phylum Myxococcota_A; class Polyangia; order Polyangiales; family Polyangiaceae; genus Palsa-1150. Next base: position 19,723 of record CALFNG010000168.1, on the reverse strand, counting down.
CCGGCGCCTAGGGCGCCAGCCGCGCCTCGCGCCACTCGCCATCGACAAGCTCGCAGCGCAGGCGATCGTGGAGGCGATCGTCGCCGCGCGTCCAGAACTCGACGGCTCGCGGCCTGAGGAGATAGCCGCCCCAGTGGTCGGGACGTGGGATCTCGGCCCCTTCGAACTTGGCGACCGCCTCGGCCGACTTCGCCCGTAGCTCGTCGAGGCTCGCGATCGGCTGGCTCTGCGGCGAGACGAACCCGGAGATCTGGTGACCGCGCGGGCGCGCGTGGAAGTACGCGTCCGACTCGGAGGGCGTGAGCTTCTCGATGCGCCCCTCGATGCGCAGCTGGCGATTGAGGCTGGGCCAGAGGAAGACCACGGCGGCCTCGGGGTGGGTCTCGAGCTCGTGCCCCTTTCGGCTGTCGTAGTTGGTGAAGAAGCGAATGCCGCGCGCGTCGAGCCCGCGGCAGAGCACGACCCGAACCGACGGGCGCCCGTCGGCCCCGACGGTGGCGAGGGCCATCGCGTCGGGCTCGAGGTCCGCGGACAGCCGCGCTTCGTCGAGCCAGCCGGAGATTCGGAGGATGGGGTTCACGATACCTTCTATGCCTCGGTTCGCAGCCGATATCCAATCCCGGTCTCGGTCAGCAAGTATCGCGGACGCGCGGGCTCGCGCTCGAGCTTGTGCCGGAGCTGCGTCATGTAGACGCGGAGGTACTGCATCTGGTTCTCGTGCCCGGGGCCCCACACCTCTTCGAGGAGCTGGTGGTGCGTCTGCACGGTGCCCACGTTCCTCACCAGCGTCGCGAGGAGCTTGAACTCCATCGGCGTCAGGTGCACTTCTTCGCCCGCGCTCGTGCCCGTACGCAGCGTGACCGATCGGCGCACCAGGTCAATCTCGACGTCGTCGCCCAGGCGAACGACCGACGGCGCGTCGCGCGACGTAACGTTGCGGAGCGCGACGCGGATGCGCGCCATGAGCTCGGCGGAGCCGAACGGCTTCGTGAGGTAGTCGTTGGCTCCCTCATCGAGCGCCTTGACCTTGCTCTCCTCGTTGCCTCGCGCCGAGATGACGAGGATGGGGACGCGGCTGTACTCGCGGATCCGCCGGGTGACGATGGACCCGTCGGCGTCGGGCAGGCCCAGATCGAGGAGCACGAGGTCCGGCGAGTACGTGCGCGCCTGCCGGATGCCCTCGGACGCGGTGGGCGCTTCGAGCATCTGAAAGCCGTGCGACTCGAGCGCGATGCGGACGAACGTGCGCATCTGCGCCTCGTCTTCGACCACGAGGACCACGGCGGCGATCTCGGTCACGACGCCTCCGGGCGGGTGTCGAAGACCTCGGGGCCGGCCTCATGGCCCCCTTCGAGCGGCAGCGTGAAGCGAAACGACGCGCCCCCGTGCGGGCGCTCGGCGACCCAGATGCGCCCGCGGTGGGCGCTGACGATGCCGCGGCAGATCGTGAGGCCGAGCCCGACCCCCCCGCCCTCGCCTTCGCGCACGCGGTAGAACTTCTCGAACACGCGCTCGGCGTTCTCGCGATCGACGCCCGGCCCGCGGTCGGCGATCTCGATCTCGACCTCGCCCTCGAGCGCCCGCGCGGCGATGTCGATCGCCGCGCCCGCCGGCGAGTGCTTCGTCGCGTTCTCGATGAGGTTGATGAGCACCTGCTCGATGAGGATCGCGTCGAACGGCACGAGCGGCAAGTCGCCCGGGAGGTCGGTGCCGACCGGCCTGCCGCGGAGCCGGTCGTCGAGGCGGTAGAGCGCGGCGCCCACGACCTCTTCGATCGGCTGGAGCTCCTTTTTCACCGGCCGGCCGCGTAACCGGAGGCGCGCGGGCGATCGCTCATCGGGGCAAAGTCACGCCTACCGAGGTCACCCGTGCTGCGAGCACTCAGAGGTCGATCTGCATCCCGAGCTCGACGACGCGGTCCGGCGGGATCCCGAAGTACTGCGTGGCCGAGCGGGCGTTCCGGGAAATGAACGAGAAGAGCGCCTTTCGCCAGTGGAACATCTTGCTGTTGCCGGTGGGCAAGAGCGTCTCGCGGCCGAGGAAGTAGCTCGTTCGCGACGGGACGTACGGCACGCCGTAGTGCTCGGCGACGATGTCCATGATCGACGGCACGTTCGGCGTCTCCATGAACCCGTAGTGCGCCGTCACCTGGAAGAAGCCGTGGCCAAGGTCCCTCACCTGGAGTCGCTCGGAGGTGCGCACCTCGGGGATGGTCTCCGTGACGACCGACAGGAGCACGATGGTCTGGTGGAGCACCTGGTTGTGCTTCCAGTGATGCAGGAGCACGATCGGGACGCCGTGCGGGTTCGACGACATGAACACCGCCGTCCCTGGGACGCGATGCGGCTTGTGCTCGGCCACGTCGGCCAGGAAGACGTCGACGGGGAGGAGCTTGCCCGCGAGGTTTCGCGCGAGGAGCGCGCGCCCGGTCTTCCACGTGGTCATGACCATGAAGAGCGCGAGCCCGATGGCCAACGGAAACCAGCCGCCGTGGAAGAACTTCATCGCGTTGGCCGCGAAGAACGGGAGGTCGAAGCTGAGAAAGAGCGCGACCAGCGGGACGGCGCGCCAGAGGGGCCACTTCCACGCCTTGGTCAGCACGACGAAGTAGACGATCGAAGTGATGCCCATCGTCCCGGTGACGGCGATGCCGTACGCCGCGGCGAGGGCGCTCGACTCCTTGAACGAGAGCACAAGCCAGATGCACGCGATCGCGAGCGCCGTGTTGACCTCGGGCACGTAGATCTGCCCTTCGGACTCTTCCGACGTGTGCAGGATGGTGACGCGCGGACAGAACCCGAGCTGCACCGCCTGGCGCGTGAGCGAGTACGCGCCCGAGATCAGCGCCTGCGACGCGATGATCGTCGCGAAGGTCGACAGGATGACCATCGGGTAGATGAGCGCCGACGGTACCAGCGCGTAGAACGGGTTCGTCGCGAGCTCGGGGTGCTGGATGAGACACGCCGCCTGGCCGCAGTAGTTGATGAGGAGGGCGGGCATGACCAGGCCGAACCAGGCGAGCCGGATGGGGTGCCGCCCGAAGTGTCCCATGTCGGCGTAGAGGGCCTCGCCGCCCGTGATGACGAGGACCACGCTCCCGAGGACGAGAAACCCTTGCCAGCCGTGCTGAGCGAAGAACGACACGGCGTGCGCCGGGTTCACGGCGGTGAGCACCGCGGGGTACTTCGCGATCTGGACCGCGCCGAGGGCCGCGAGCGTCAGGAACCAGACGACCATGATCGGCCCGAAGACCCGACCGATGCTCGCCGTGCCGCGCTTCTGCACCCAGAAGAGGGCAAAGAGGATCACGACCGTGAGCGGCACGACGATGGGGCTGAGCCGCGTGGTCGCGACCTCGAGCCCTTCGACGGCGCTGAGAACCGAGATGGCGGGCGTGATGACGCCGTCGCCGTAGAGCAGCGCCGCGCCGAAGATCACGAGACCCGCGATCCAGCCGATGCGCGCCGAGTTGTTCTTCTTTCGAGAAGGCGCGAGCGCGAGGAGCGCGAGGATGCCGCCCTCGCCGCGGTTGTCGGCCTTCATGATGAACGTCAGGTACTTGACCGTGACGACCATGGTCAGCGACCAGAACACGAGCGACAGGATGCCGAGCAGGTTCTGGTGCGTGGGCGCGACGCCGTGCTCGGGATCGACGCACTCGCGGATCGCGTAGAGCGGGCTCGTGCCGATGTCGCCGAAGACGACGCCGGCGGCCATGAGCACCAGCTGGCGGACGCTCGCGTGCGAGCCGGTAGGCGCGACCGAGTCCGGCCCGGTGCGCTCGACCGGGATCGCGTGGCCCGATGGAGGCGCCGGCGGGATGGCGGGGTTGACGGTCATGATGCGAATAGGACTCGATCTCGAGGAGTCGTTTCGGTCGTCTCATACGGCGAAGCACCGCGAGGCGAGCCCGCGATGCTTCGACTTCGTGCGTCTACGCGCTTCTGTCAGTGAGTCTGGGCATCACGCGCACTGTAGCTCAAGTGGCCGCCGACTGGTGGCCTTGAGGGGGACCTCAACACGCCCGCGCAACCGCAGTCGACACCAGTATCGTCCGCGTTACCGCAGTCGACGGCCGCTTCAGCCGCAGTACGGGAGCAGACGGCCCCGCCGGGATGCACGCTCGCTGGAGCGCGCCTCGCCGGCGAGGCCTTTCAACGCTCAGCTCACTCGGCTGCCGCCGGCGAGGCCGCGCCCGCCGACATCGAAGTGACCGCGGAGTGACCGGAGCCCACGGTGATCTCCGGGTACGCCGTGCCGCCGTGCTCGTGGAGGTCGAGCCCTTCGAGCTCGCCTTCCTTGGAGACGCGCAGGGTGCCCGTCGCCTTGACCGCGTACATCAGGACCATCGCGACCGAGAAGGTCGCCACGGTGATGCAGCCGCTGCCGATGCACTGGGCCACGAGCTGCGCCGTTCCACCGCCGTAGAAGAGGCCCGCCACGGGGGCCGAGTTGTCCGCGCCCGTGGTCGTCGACGCGCCGTACTGGCCGCACGCGAGGAGCCCGAGGCTCAGCGTTCCCCAGATGCCGCAAAAGCCGTGCACCGCCACCGCGCCGACGGGGTCGTCGATGCGTAGCCATTCCATGAAGTCGACGGCGTAGATGCAGACGACACCGGCGACCGCGCCGATGATGATGGCGCCCGTGGGCGACACCCAGTAGCAGGGGCACGTGATCGCGACGAGACCGGCGAGGAAGCCGTTGACGGTCATGCCGCAGTCCCAGATCTTGTTGCGGGGGTAGATGAACGCGAGGCCCGAGAGACCACCCGCGCAGGCCGCGAGCGTCGTGTTGGCGGCGACTCGGCCGCAGCCGGCCGCATCCATCGCCGAGAGCGTGCTTCCCGGGTTGAACCCGTACCAGCCGAACCAGAGGATGACGCCGCCGATGGCCGCGATGGTCATGTCGTGGCCGGGCATGGCGCCGCCACCATCACGCTTGAACTTGCGACCGAGGCGCGGACCGAGCGCGATGGCGCCGGCCATGGCGATGAAGCCGCCGATGGTGTGAACGACCGTGGAGCCCGCGAAGTCGCGGAACGGCGTGGAGAGCGTCGTGAGCCAGCCGTCCGGACCCCAGGCCCAGTGGCCGATGATCGGGTAGATGAATCCGGAGACGCCGAAGCTGTAGAGGAGGTCCCCGACGAACCCGGTACGACCGACCATGGCGCCCGAGGTGATGGTGCTGCACGTGTCAGCGAACGCGAACTGGAAGAGCCAGTATGCGAGGAACGCGACGCCGGTGCTCTGGTACGTGTCGGGAACTCCCTGGAGGAAGAACCACTGGTGACCGATGAACCCGTTGCCCGTGCTGAACATGAAGGCGAAGCCCCACGCCCAGAAGAGGATGCCACAGAGGCAAGTGTCGACGATGCCCTCGAGGAGGACGTTGACCGTCTCGCGCGTTCGCGCAAAGCCGGCCTCGAGGCCCATGAATCCCGCCTGCATGAAGAACACTAGGAACGCCGCGATGACGGTCCACATCGTGTTGATCGGGTTGACGTACGCCGGATCCGGAGGCGGCGTGGCAGCCGCCGCAGCCGCCGCAGCGGCCGGGGCGGTGGTGTCGTCGGCAAACGCGGGGTGAAACACGTATGCACCGATCGCCTTGATGGTAAGAATCAAGACAATCGCGCCAACGACCTTGCCCGCCAACGTCCAGGCAATTAAGCGGCGGTATTCCTTCTGCCTCATACGTTCCAAGAGTCTGGGGAACATCGCAAATCTCCTCGGGGTTCATCCGCGCTGGTGAGCGGTAGGGGCTGGTGTGAATAGGCTTTAATGTCTCCCTAACACCGTCTTAACGCTTTCTTAATGCACCCATTGTTTCGATCCTATGTCGGGATCACATCGGGTCACGACGAGTGTGTTTTTTGTCTTCACCGTGGCCGATAGGCACCAAGCGAGCCGTCTCCACCCGTTTTCCTCGAGGAATCGCACATCGCGAAGGTGTGGCAGACATGCGGAGATCGAGATCGTGAAACGCGCGCAAAATGATCCATGCCCATGATCTCGAAGGGCACCGGGGAATGACGAAGATTCAAGCCATCGTTCGCGAGGAAATGCTCGACGCGATTGTCGAGCGACTCCTCCTTATTGGCGTGCGCGGGCTGACGTTCGGGCCCGTCAAAGGAACGGGGCGCACCGCGGGGCATCGCGAAGTCTTTCGCGGCAGCGCGTATCGGGTCGCCTATGCCGCGAAGATGCTCGTCGAGTGGTACGGCCCCGACGACGAGGCCGACGCGGTGGTGCGCGCGATCCAGCAGCGCGCGTCGACCGGGCAAGGCGGCGACGGCCGCATCTTCGTCTCGTACGTCGAAGAGGCGATCCGCATTCGCACCGGCGAGCGCGGGCTCGACGCCGTGTAGTCTAGTCTAACTCTAGAGAGATTGGCCGCGGAGCCGCAGAGGACGCCGAGCAAAGAGGTTCGGGACGCTCGCGGGCCGCATCCGCTTCGCCCGCGCCCGAGTCGCTTGGTACCCGCCCCTATTCACTGCTCTGTGCCCTCGGCGCCTCTGCGGCCAATCCGGATCTCGGCCGAGAATGCCGTCAGTGGCCTCCGAAGCCACCGGGGGCGCCGCCGCCACCGAGGCCGCCGCAGATCTTCGCGCCGGCGACGATGGCAATAGCCTGACAGGTCACGCCCGGGCCGCACTCGGCGTTCGCCGCGCAAAGCTGCAAGCCCCCCGTGCCGCACGTCTTCTTGCAGGTGACCGAGTAGCCGCCGGCGCCGGTCGGGGCGCCGCCGGTGCCGCCGCCCAGCGAGACGCAGCACACGTCGCCGCCGGAGCAACTCGCTGCGCTCGTGCACATCGCGACGGCGCCGTTCGTACACTGGCCCTTCGCGACACACGACGCGGCTCCGCTCATCGCGCCCGTCATGGTGGCGCAACAGTCTTGGGTGGCCGACGTGCAGGTCTCGGCGCCGCACACGACCGTGCCGGCTCCGCCTCCGCTCGACGACCCGCTGCCGGCCTCGCTCTCCTTGGCGCTCGCGTCCTTCGTACTCGCGTCCTTCGTAGAAGAGGAGCCTGCCCCCGAGTCGCGCTCCGGGTTCGTGTTCGGGCTGGTGTTGCTGGGGTTGGGGTTCGTGAGCGGAAGCTCGTCGGAGGGATCGTCGAGGAGCGAGCGGCCACCGCAACCGGGCAAGCCGAACAAGCCGAACAAGCTGGGGACCGCGAGAATGAACAGACCCGTTGAAATCGTGGCTCGCATGGACGTCTCTCCCAATACGCACGGTAGGTAGGCGCCAAGACGGAATTAAAGGTCATAAAAGTGGAAAGGCTCGCCCGCCGCTACCCGAAACGGGGGCGGCACCCCCCGATGACCTTTTTTTAGGACTTGCATCCACTACACCGGTGAGACATGGCCTTGGTAGTGACCGATCAGCGAGTTGAGCCGGCTCCGGGGAGCATCGCGCCGATGATGGCGCTCGCGCGCGCCGCGGCAGCCGGCGACGGGGCAGCCACCGGGCAGCTCCTGCGCGCAGTGGCTCCGCGCCTCGGGCGGGTCGTCCGCGCGGTGCTCGGCGGCGGACACCCTGACCTCGACGACGCGGTGCAGCAGTCGCTCATCGGCCTCGTCCAGGCGTTGCCAGCCTTCCGCGGCGATTGCGAGCCGATCGGCTACGCGACCATCATCGCTGTTCGCACGGCCGTCGCGACGCGCAAGCGGTCTCGCACCGATCAGTCGCGGCGCGAAGACGGCGTCGACGCCGACCTGATGGCCGGCTCGAACGCGCCGGCGGGTGAAGAGGTCGCGGCGAACCACCGCAAGGCCTTGCTGCGCGACCTGCTCGACACCCTCCCGGTCGAACAGGCCGAGGCGCTGGCGATGCGCGTGTGCCTCGGCTGGTCGATTAAGGAGATCGCGACCCACAGCGGCGCGCCCCTCAACACGGTGCGCAGTCGCCTGCGCCTCGCCAAAGAGGCCCTCAAGAGTCGCATCGAAGAAGACGCCGACCTCGTCGACGCGCTGGGGGTTGCCCGATGAACGTTGTGGATTTGCACCCTGAAGACCTCCTCGACAAGGACGCCAAGGGGACGCTCGAAGAGGCGGAGCGAGCCCGGCTCGGCGCGCACGTCTCGCATTGCTCGGCGTGCCGCCTCGAGCGACAGCTCCGCGCGGACTTCGCCGCGGAGCTCGCGGCCGACCTGCCGCTCGAGCGCTTCGCTGGCCTCGGCAGCCTCCGACAGCTCGCGCTCGACGCCCTTCCGGCGGCTCTCCCGCAGGCGATCCCGCGTGTGACGGCGCGCGCGCCCCGGCGGCGACGGACCAAGTTCGTGTGGCTCCTCGCGGCTGCGGTTCTGCTCGTCGGCGGCGCGGCAGCCGCCACGAACAGCCTCGGCGAAGGGCCGTGGTCGCGCTTCGTCACGCGACCGGCCCCCGCAGCACCTCTTGCCGCGGGAACGACCGAGGCGCCCCGTCCGAAGATCCATCGCGCGCCCATGGTCGCGCTCCCCGAACCGGTGATCGCGCCCGAGGCGGCCGAATCGCGCGAGTCGCCAGCGCCGACCCCAGCCCTTCGACCCGCGCGGTCGCAGGGGGGTGGCCCGGTCCTCGCGGCGTCCGCTCGCACGATCGGTCCCGCAGAGCTCTTCGAGAGGGCAAGCGATGCGCGGCGGCGCGGCGACTACGGCGGCGTACTCGACACGGATCGCGAGCTCGAGGCTCGCTACCCGACGAGCCGCGAAGCCCAGGTGCTCCGAGCGATCGTGGGGCGGGTGCTGCTCGATCGGGGCGACCCGACTGGCGCTCTCGCGCGGTTCGACGCCTACCTCGCAGCCGGCGGCGGCGACCTCACCGAAGAGGCGATGGTCGAGCGCGCGACCGCGCTCGACCGCCTCGGTCGCAGCGACGAAGCGACGCGCGCGTGGACCGCGCTCGTCGGAGCCTTCCCCGATACGCCCTACGCCGCGCACGTGAGGGCGCGCCTCGATAACCCGAACGGTCGTTGATGCGGGCACGCGCGCGAGGGCGCGGCCCCCTCGCCTCGCTCGTCGCGGGGCTTTTCTTGTCACTCGGTTCGCTCGGCTCCCTCGACCGAGCCTCGTTCGCACAGGTCGTCGACTCCGGCGCGCCGTCATCGCCGGGTGCTTCGACGCGCACGCTCGACGTCACGCTCATCGACGGGGGAGACGACGCGGGACTGCTGATGGACACGATTCGCGAACTCGTCAGACGTCTGGGCCTTAGCCTGGTTCCTCACACGGTCACGGCGGGCGTCTCCGCTGGCGACGCCAGCGCCGACGCGGGAACCTCGCCGCCTGCGGGTCTCGCGGTCTCGGTCGATCTCGCTTCGCGTCACGAGGTCGTGGTGATCGTCCGCAACGGCCCCATCGAGGTGCGGCGCACCATCCCGCGTGACGCCTCCCCGGCGATCGTTCGCGAAGAGATCAGCGAAGCTGTCCGATCGGCGGTCGAGTCGCAGCTCCTCGCCGATGAGACGCCGCGGCCTCCGACTCCGGCGCCCCCCGCTTCGCCTCCGCCCGTCGCGCCGATCGTGGTCACCGAATCGCCGAGCCCATCGCCGAGCCCATCGCCGAGCTCGAGCCGTGGCCTCGCGGTCGACCTGACCACGCTCGCCGGGGCGGGTGGCATCGCGGACGGGGCCGGCCCCGTGGCGCACGTGGGGGGCGGCTTCGTCGTGGGATCGCGGCACAAATGGCGGCCGTCGGTATCGGTGACGGGCGAGTACGTCGTGGGGTTCGATACGAGTTACTCGACGGTCACCCCGGTCACCTCGCACGCGAGCCTCGTCTCGCTGCGCGCGATGCCCGCGCTCGAAGTCGTGCACGGATCGTGGATCGCGCTCGACGTCGGCGCGGGGGCTGGCGTCGATATCATCGCGGTCACCGCCGTCCTATCGGGCGCGGCGAGCGCTTCGCCGACGATCCGCCTGAACCCCGACGTGGCCACGAAGGTAGATCCCGTACTGACGGCGCGGGCCACAGCTTACGTGGCGCTCGCGCCCGGCGTGGCGCTGACGGTGGTCGTCGGGGGCGACGTCGATCTCGCCTCGCGTCATTACTTCATCGACGACGGCGCGCAAGATCCCGAGGTCTTCGTACCGTGGCGCGTGCGACCGGTCGTGCTCGCGGGCTTCACGTTCACGGCCGCCGGGAGCGGGCTCTTCGCGGCGAGGGTCCCGTGACGCGAGCGCGCGCCATCGAGTGCATCGTAGTTGTCGCGCTCGGCGCCGCCGTGTGGGCGGTCGTCTCGTTCGGCGCCTCTGGATGCGTAGAAGACCGTATCCCCATCGCCACGGTCGTTGGCCCCGACGCGATGGCACTCATTCCCTGCAGCGCCTCCGACGCGTCGGTATGCGGCAGCGAGTCGTTCTGCGAGACGACGACCTGCGGAGCCGACGCGGGAGGATCTTGCGCGGAGCTCGCTGACCTCGCATGCAAGGACGACACGAGCTACGGCCCGCAGTGCGGCTGCGATGGCCTCACGTACCTCAACCTCTGCACTCGTCGAGCTGCAGGCATGAGGGCGGCGAGTTCGAATGCTTGTGATTCGCAAACGAATGTCCACAATTGCTATCAAGGCGCTCCCGCTGACAAGTGCCCCCCCAGGGCAAGCTGCGCCGCGATCTTGCCGCCGTTCCTCTCTACCTCCCGAGGCAACGGAGAGCCGAGCTTCTTCGAAATGCTCTGCCGTACCGAACGCGAGGGGGGCGTCGGGGCGGGTGTGCCCGGGACGTGCTGGGTCCTCCCGCCCACGTGCTCGTCGCGGAGTACGTCCCCACTTCTTTCCTGTGGTGGGGTATGTATCGACGCCTGCAAGGCCATAAGAGCCGGGGAGTCGCTGGTCCCGGTCCCCTGCGAGGCGCGAGACGCCTCGACCGACTGAAAGAAACCGACCGTCCGATGACCCGTTTCTTTCCCGCTCCCCCACAAACATGGGAAACCGAATCGAGCCCGACGAGTTTCATCCGATGACGCCGAGAAAACGCCTCGAGGGCGCGCTTGCGGAATGGCATCCCCATCCCAAGAACGCGAACAACTCACTCGTGCCGGTCGTGCGCAACGCGGCTCCGGCCGATGACATCGCGGATCGCTTCTTCGACAGCGCGCCCCAGGGATACATGCCTGAGCTCCCACCGGCCGTCGAGGTAGCCGATGTCGGAAAGGCGAGCACGCGACGCGCTGCGCTGCACTCGGCTGCCGCGCGCGAGCGCCGTCGCTACTTGACGCGCTATGTCGCCGGAGCGGTCGGTCTCGCCGCCGTGATCGGCCTGGGCGCTCTCGTCCGGGTCAGCGTCACCCGCGACGCGAGCGCGGCGCAGGCGCCCACCCGACCGGCGTCGTTCAACGCCGCGTCGGAAGCGCTCGCCGAGCCGCTCTCCCCCGCGCCAGCCCAGCTGACCGCACCATCTCTCGCGGAGCCCGAGCCGGCGTCGCCCATGCCGGCCGATACCGCCACCACCGCGCCCGGCACCGCGGCCGATTCCGAGCACGCCTCCGAACGTTCACCGTCGAACCCGACGCCGACCGACCTGCAGGCCCTCGCGCGCGAGACCGAATCAGCCGCGTCCCCTGCGCAGCCCGAGGCTACCGCGCAGGCTGCGGCGACAGATACCGACGCGAAGGCCGCCAGCGAGGCGAAGCGTGAGTCGCAGCGGGCCCTCGATCGAGGTCACCTCCGGAAGGCGATCGAAGCGGGAGAGCGCTCCGTCAAGTTCGATCCTACCGACGCCGACGCGTGGCTGATCCTCGGAGCGGCCTATCAGGGCCGCGGCGCGTACACCGAAGCGCGCCGGTGCTTCTCAAGCTGCTCGCACCAGGCGAAGCGGGGCGCACGGAGCGAGTGCAGGGCCTTGCTCCGCTAGTCAGGGATTTCGATCGGTTGACGTTGGCGGGGTAAGAGGGCGATGGGGCGGAGCCCCCGGTACCAGATACTACCGCTCCGCGTTCAATCTTCCGTTTTCGCTGCGGCACACCGTACGAACACGCCACCGTTGCCTCTCCCTGGCGATCGCGTGCCTGAAATATCTTGCCGCGAGATACGGCGCCCGGCAGCGTCACGATCGAGCCATGGATCATGAGCGACCGCGTGGCCAGCGGGACGTCGACGACGCGCGAGCGATTGCAACCACCTTTCCGGAACCGTGACGATACCCAAGATTCCGAGCGGCACGAATGGCAAATATGCGATCGATTCGCACGTCATTGGGTGTGGGCTCGTGGGCGGCGGCGGCGACTGCAGCTCGACCCAGACGAGCTTCGTCGACGGCACGCAGCCCGTCTTCAGCCCGACCGCGGGCACCGCGTTCACGTCGGTGCGAATGCCCGGCGCGACGTGCGCCGCGGTACGTCAGGCGCTCCCCTGACGGTCAGCCGGCGGCCTCGACCGGGCGCGCCAAGCCCTCGCTTCCGGGAGCGTTCGCGCACGTTGCTCGAGCGCCGGATAGCCTGAAATTTTACCTGGCAGGTCGCGCCCTGCGACGATGGCGGCATGCGCGTGTCGTCGCTCTTCGTCGCCCGCTCGGCCTCGTTGGCCTCGTTGGCCTCGTTGGCCTCGTTGGCCTCGTTGGCCTCGTTGTCGCTCGCGTCCGTCGTTCTCCTGGGGTGCTCGTCAGCCGGATCGCGACGGACGGCATCCTCGGCCGAGCCGCCCGACGCCCTCGAACTGCGCGACCACGGCACGGTCATGAACTTCGCGTGGGCGCAGGTCGGCAAGCGCTACTGCTGGGGCGGAACGGGCCCGTCGTGCTTCGACTGCTCGGGGCTGGTGCAAACGGCCTGGGCAACGGTCGGCGTCCGCGTGCCCCGAACGGCCGACGCGATCGCGTCGGAGCTGCCCGAAGTTCCACTCGAGGCCGGTCAGCTCCGTGCCGGTGACATCTTGTGGTGGCCGGGTCACGTGGGCCTCTATGCCGGCAACGGCTGGGTCGTCGAGGCGCTCGACCGGCGTCACGGCGTCATCCGTCGCGCGATCTCCGTGCAGCGCCCGCCACATCGCGCCTTTCGCCCATGGGGCCAGTCAGGGTAAAAGACTCGGCGTGAGTTGCCGCGTTCCGGGCGGCGAGGGGCCGGTGCAGAGAAAGCGCCCGCGCGAGCGCATGCGAGGGCGAGGGCGAGGGCGCGAGCGAGAAAAAACGGCGGGCTCGACAAGACCGATGCGGAGCGCGCGTCTTATGCTAAGGAGTAATCCTTCGGATGCGTAACCTTGAGTCAATGATAGGCGAGTTCGTCGACGGGCTCCTTCTCGCGATTGGAGAGGCCACGATCGAAGACCTCCGGGAGCTGCTCGCCCAGACCGATGCGGGCACCCCGCTCTACGCACCGAACGCACCGAACGCACCGAACGCACCGAACGCACCGAAATCCGAGCCGGCCGAAGCCCCCCCCGCGGCTCCGGCTCGAACGGGCCGGCTGGCGCGCCTCGATCACGGCGCGGCGCTTCGCCGATCCATCGAAGCGTCGCTCTCGTCGGCGTCCGAGGGCATCGCCGAGATCACCGACCCGGAGAGCCTCCTCTCGCTCGGCGGCCCCAACGGCGGCTCGAGCTCCCTCTACGAGACGTTCCGGCAGGCGCCCAGCGCGCGCCCGGCGCCGCCGCCGCCCATCTCGGTGGCGTTGCTCGAGCCGACGTCGAGGAGCAACGGACACGCAGAGGCCGAGATCGACAGTCCCGCGAGCGGCGTTCGTCCGCGCTGGACGGGCTCCACCGTCCGCCTGAGCGACAACGAGACGCTCGCCCGCGTGTCGAACTCCGGCGTCGTGATCCGTCGCAAAAAGAAGGCCTGATCTCGCCGCGACGCGAGCCGCCGTTCACGACGCCGCGCGAGGCTCCCTTGCCGAGGGGCGAGGTCTGGGCGCTGGTCGCCGTGACCACGTTCGCGATGTCGATCAGCTACGTCGACCGGCAGACCCTGGCGGTGCTGGCGCCGACGATCACGAAGGCGCTCCATATCTCGGACGCCGCGTACGGCTGGCTCGGCTCCGCGTTCTCGCTCAGCTACCTCGTCGCCGGGCCCTTCGCCGGCGCATGGATCGATCGCGTCGGCGCCCGTCGCGGCTTGCTCGCGGGCCTCGTGCTCTGGTCGGCCGTGGCCGCGCTACACGCCGCCGTGCCTGGGTTCGCGATGCTGTTTGCGCTTCGGCTGGCTCTCGGCCTCGCCGAGTCGCCCACGTTCCCCGGAGGCGTGCAGGCGGTGCAGCGCGCGCTCGCGCCCGCCGATCGCGCGCGCGGCATGTCGCTGCTCTTCGTGGGCATGTCGCTCGGCGGCATGCTCGCGCCTCCGATCGCCATCGGGATCGCGGCGCGCTACGGGTGGCGCGCGGCGTTCCTCGGCACGGCGGCGCTCGCGGCCCTCTGGGTGCCGTGCTGGCTCGCGGTGACCTCCCGTCCTCGGGTGCGCGCCGCGCTCGAGGACCCCGGCGATCAAGGCCCGCGACCGTCGATGCTCGCGGTCGCCGCCCACCCGGCCGTGAAGCGCGGACTCGTGGGCCTGCTCGCGATCGTCCCCGCGTCGGCGTTCGCGATGGCGTGGGAAGCCAAGTACTACGTGCGCCAGTTCGGGCTGTCGCAGGCCGGGCTCGTGCCGTACCTCGTCGCGAGCGCCGTGGCTTACGACGCCGGAGCGCTCGTCTTCGGCGACCTGGCCACGAGACGCGCGAGGCGCGCGAGGCGGCGCGGCGATGACGACTCGGCGCCCAGAGCGCTCCTCGCCGGGGGCGCGCTGCTCGCGGCGGTGGGGCTCCTCGGGCTCGCTGCCGCGCCCGATCCGCACGTCGCCGTCGCCTGCTTTCTCTCGAGCGCCGTCGGGCGCGGGGCCGTGGTGACGCTCTGCAACACCGACGCGCTGTCGCGAGTCCCGCGGGGCGCCGTGTCCGCGGCCGGCGGCGTCATCGCGTCGGTGCAATCGCTCGGCGGGATCGTGGTCAACCCTGCCCTGGGTCATGCGGTGCAGCGGTTCGGCTACGCACCGGCGCTTGCGGTCCTGGCCGCCTGGACGATTCCCGGCACCGTGGCGTGGCTGTTCTGGCCGTCGAGCCACGCGGGCGCGGGCGGCAACTAGCGCGGGCGGCTCGAGGTCAACGTGAGCACGGCGAATGGAGCGCGCTCTCGCGCAACCGCCACGATCGGGCCGAGGAACGTCCGGCCGAGCCTGGTCGACGGCCTGACCATTGCCTGCATCGCCGGCTCCACGAGACTCGTCATGACCACCCATCTTGCTTTTCCGGGTTCGCAAGCTCAACCTCACGCGTCGGCCAGCGCTGACTCAGCCTCGACGCTAGGCTGAGTCGATAACCACGATGAAGCAACCGGCGCTCTACTTCCCGCACGGGGGCGGCCCCTGCTTCTTCATGGAGTGGACGATGGGACCTCCCGACACCTGGGATCGGCTGGCCGACTGGCTTCGCGGGATCCCCGCCTCGCTACCGGAGACGCCCGCCGCGCTGCTCGTCGTCTCGGCGCACTGGGAGGAGCCGGTCGCCACCGTCATGTCGGCCGCTCGCCCGCCTCTCCTCTACGACTACTACGGGTTCCCTCCCCAGACGTACGCCCTCGAGTGGGGAGCGCCCGGCTCGCCGGACCTGGCCGCTCGGGTTCGAAGGCTCCTCGGCGCGGCCGGCATCGACTCGGCGTCCAACGCGGATCGTGGCTTCGATCACGGCGTCTTCATTCCGCTGAAGGTCGCCTATCCCGAGCCTCGCATCCCGACCGTTCAGCTCTCGCTTCGCGCGGGCCTCGACCCCTCGGAGCACCTCGCGATCGGGCGCGCGCTCGCGCCCCTGCGTGAAGAGAACGTGCTGATCGTGGGGAGCGGCATGAGCTACCACAACATGCGGGGGTTCATGGCGCCGAGGACGCGAGACGTGTCCGCCGCGTTCGACGACTGGCTCGCCGCAGCGGTGGCGTCGGTCCCCGAAGAGCGCGATCAGGCGCTCGTCCACTGGGCGCGCGCCCCCGCGGCCCGGCAATGTCATCCTCGCGAAGAGCATCTCTTGCCGCTCATGGTGGTCGCCGGTGCGGCTGGAGCCGACGGCGGTCAACGTGTCTTTCGTGACGAAGTGATGGGCGCGATCGTCTCCGCCGTTCGCTTCGCATAGCGCCGCGACGCGCGCACGAACGGGCGCGCGTCGGCTAGGCTCGCCCGTCGTGCGAGCCCGCCTGGCCTGGATGACGCGCGCCCTCTTCGGCGAGCGCCCGGTCGCGCTTCTGGCGCTCGCCTGGCCCACGGCGCTCGCGGTCGTGCTCGACATGGCGATCCGCGCGCGCGCGATCGCGGGGTTCGCCGCTCAGGCCAAGGCCATCTACGCGAGCTCGCTCCTCATCAGCGCCGCCTTCTGGGCCGGCCCCGCGTCGATCGCGTGCTGGCTGCTGCTCCGCGGGACGACGCGAGCGCGCGCCGCCCTCGGCGTTCTCCTCGCGCTCTGGGTCCTTCCCTTCGCGGCATCGGCGTACGCCGGACAGGCGCTCTACCATCGCGTCTTCCACTCGTACGTCGGGCGCGACACCGTGCGTCTCGGCGTCGCTCTTCGCGGGACCGTGACCGACTGGTTCGACGCCTGGGGGGGCCCCTGGCTCCTCGGCGGGATGGTGCTCGTGGGCGCGATCATCACCGCGGGCGTCTTCGGCGCCGCCCGGTGGCTCGCCCCCCGGCTCGCGGGGGCCTTTCCGCTCCTGCCCGCCCTCCTGTTCTGCGGAGCCGCGGTGTGCTTCTGGACCGACCAGGTCGACAGTCGCTTCCTGCAGGCCGCGACGCCGGACGCGTGCTTCGTTCACGGGACGGTGCACGCGCTTCGAACCTGGGTCGAGGGCCGCGGGCAGGTGCGGCAGGGCATGTCGCTCCGCACCCCCGCGCCGCTGCCTCCGCTCTCGAGCGCCGGCCGCCCTGGCGGCCGCCCGAACGTCCTGCTCGTTCTCACGGAGAGCGTTCGCGCCGACGCGATGTGCTCCGACCCGCCGCCGGCCTGCCGCGCCCCGTTCCTCGACGGCGCGGCAGCCGATCGCGTGCCGCTCGGCAAGCTCACTTCGCAGACGCCCAATACCTTCAGCGCCTGCATGATGCTCTGGACGGGCCTCGCGCCCGACGCCGACTTCCGAACCGCCCACTCCGCGCCCGTGCTCTGGGAGATCGCGCGAGCCGTCGGCTACCGCACGGCCTACGTGACATCGCAGAACCCCGACTACGAGGACTTCGGCACGTTCACGCGCCGCGCCGGCATCGACGTCCTCGTGACGGCGACGGAACTCGGCGGCATGGGGCAAGAGCAGCTGGGCGCGCCCGACGAGCGCGCCGCCGACGAGATGCTGAAGTTCGTGCGCACGACGGACGTCGCGACGCCGTACTTCGGAGTGCTTCACCTCTCGAACACACACGCTCCCTACCGGGTCGATCCGGCGCTCGCGCCGTTCGCTCCGCAGTCGACCGACCCGCTCGGCGACGTCGGCGCCTTCCACAACCACTACCGCAACAGCGTGGCCCTGCAGGAGCGCACGGTGACCGAGTTCTTGAGGGTGCTCCGAGCGTCGCCCGCGTGGGCCGACACGGTGGTCGTCTTTCTATCGGACCACGGCGAACAGTTCCGCGAGCACGGCGGGCTCTATCACAACCACTCGCTCTTCGACGAAGAGCTACGCGTCCCCGGCTGGCTCATCGCGGGTCCCCGCGCGCTCGACGCCACGCAACGGACGGCGATCGGAACCCACGCCGGCCGCCGCACTTACATGCAAGACGTGCACGAGACCGTGGTCGATCTCTTCGGCGTCGAGGGCGCCCGCGCCACGCTGCCCTTCGCGGACCTCGTGACCGGCCGGTCACTCCTGCGACCGCGGAGCCCGGGGCCGGGACCGACGGTGCTCCTCGCGACCGCGACCAGCGTGTGGGAGCCCGACGACGCGCGCTTCGGAGCCGCTGCCGACGAGCGCGCGCTGGTCGGTGCGCCCGGCTCCCTCGCGTGCTTCGACACCCAGCGCGACCCGCGGGAGCGGTCGCCGCTCGCCCCGCCGGCGTGCGACGACCTGCGAGCCGCCGTATCGCCAGTCTTCGTCGGGGAACGCTAAAGCGCTCTAGCAACCACGCCGACAGAGCGGACGGAGCTACTTCGACTTGTGGAACCGGGACAGGTCGCCGAGGGTGCCGAAGGTGTGCGGCGCGGGGGCCTTCTTTTCTTGCTCGCGGAACCCGTCGAACTGGGCGCGCTCCTCGTCGTCTTTCAACGCGCGGACCGACAGGCGCATTTTGCCGTCGCCGATCTCGACGATCTTGGCCTTCAGCTTGGTGCCGATCGGGAACGCCTTCCGTAGGTCGGTGCCTCGAGGGACCCCGAGCTCGACTGTGGGAAGCAGCCCGCGACCCGCGCGTCCCCTCGTTCCGTCGAGCTGCACGAAGAGGCCGTAGACCTCGACGCGATCGACGACGCCGGAGATCACTTGCCCGATCGCGACCGAGACCGCGGGCGGCTCACCGGGAGCCCCGCTCGCGCCGGATGGGGTGAGGGCGACGCTGGCTCCGACGGCGACGGCCGCCTCGACTGTCGGCGCCAGGCGCACCCCCGCTTCGGGATCCACGCTCACGACGCGCACGCGAAGCCGGTCGCCGGCGGACGCCTTGATGGCGCCATCGGGCCCCTTGAGATCGATCGACTCGATGAACCCCTGACGCCGGCCGTCGAGCTCGACGAAGACGGCGTCTCTGCCGACCTGGACGACGAGCGCGTCGAGCGTCTCGCCGATGCGAGGGTTGCGCTTGCGCAGGGGCGCCTGGCCGGCCGGTCCCGACTTTTCGAACAGGGCCGCGAACGATTCGTCCGGGCGATCGGAGCTCATGGCGGGGGTTTGTACCACGCGACGGCCGCCCGGGCCGTTGGTCTCGTGCTGCCTAGAAATAGAAGCCGGTGCGGCCGGTGACGACCACGCCGCTGAGGTCGAAGCCGATGCCGGCGTGCGCTGCGATGTCGAGCCCGAGTCGCCACCGCCGAGCAAGGCGAGGCAGGCGAGGCAGGCGAGGCAGGCGAGGCAGGCGAGCCGAGCAAACGACCGTGTGCGCATGGGACCGACCTCGAATCGAACGCGTCATCGGTGCACTCTCCGGCGAGCCCACCACTTCGAAGTCATGGGTTCACTATTGAAACACGGCTGCACAGCGAACAAACTCGCTTGATCCCTCCTGAGCTCCCTTTACCCTTGCGATGACACAGCGACATCGCGAACGCGCAATTCCGGGAGTCGAACAGCGGCACGTGCTCTTGATCTCCTGCGCCCATCTCCGGAGGACGAACATGAACTCCGCCAAGCCCCCCCCGCCGCCTCAGCGTCCCGCGACTTCGCGCCCACCTCCGCCCCCTCCCTTGCGGTCGACGAAGGCGGCCGCCCCCACCGGATCCGTCGCGCCCGCCCCGGCGGCCGTGTCCGTCCGTGCGCCCGCAGCCGAGGGCCCGGCCTCGATGGCGCCGGCCGCGCCGCCTGCGCCGGCGCCTCCCGTGATGGCGGTGCCTGGGCAAGAGACCCGGCTCCGGGTGTCGGTCAAGCTGTCGGTTCGCGATCCGAACCTCCTCATCGCGCGCCCCCTCGGTGCGGGTGAACCGCCACCGCCGGGGACGCGCGAGGCCCTCCTGATCCTCGTCGAGCCGGCGGCGAATCCGGCGACCACGCCGGACGGCGGATCCACGCCATGAGCGACGAGCGCCCAGTGCAAACCGTCGGTCATGGCGTGGATCCGCCGTCCAGATCGGAAGAGCACACGTCTGAACTCCAGTCACTTAGGC
>CALFNG010000167.1 GCA_937902985.1 uncultured Myxococcales bacterium | reverse complement strand
ACTAGCCAGAACAGCGGGAGCCGACGATTTTCTCACCAAACCCCTGCATCGTGATGAGCTGGTGTTGCGAGTGCGGAACCTTTTGCACCTCAAGATATGTGGCGCTGGTGTGGTTCAGTGGTCGGAGCTGGACACGGGGATGGCCTCGGGGATGCCCCATGGCCTGTTGAACTCGTGATGCAGCGACGGCCGTAGACAGCCTCTTGGCGGGCGAACGACGCTATCACTTCCTATCTCGCTCGGAAGCACGCGCCCCCCGAACCGCTTCCGAGAGAGTGGTTCGGAAGAGCGCGATGGATGCGGCGCGTCAGGCGACGGCGCGCCGCAAGCGTAAAGGGGGGGTGCATGCGCCCGGCGACAGCTCAAGCGGGGCCGGGGTCTCTCCATTGCTTCCGGGGGGGGGAAGGGCGCACAGTGGGAAGCTCCGCATGCTCTACGAGTTCATTACCGCCCATCGCGAGGAGATCATCGCGCGAACGCGAGCGAAGGTCGCGAAGCGATTGGCTCCAAAGCCGACCAAGGACCCGCGTGCTCATCTCAGAAGTTGAAATGGGAAACAGCGAAAAAAATCTCGCCACCGCGGTCACGGACCTGAAGAGGGCGCTGGAGGAAACGAAGCGGTATCTCTTGCTCGTGGAGTCCGTGGAGGACTACGCGATCTTCGTCCTCGACCCGAAGGGCTACGTCACGACGTGGAACCTCGGGGCCGCACGCATCAATGGGTACACGGCAGCAGAGATCCGCGGAAAGCACTTCTCGGTCTTCTACACGCCCGAGGATGTCGCCGCGGGCAGGTGCGAGCACGAGCTCGACGTTGCCGGCCGCAAGGGACGCTTCGAGGATGAGGGCTGGCGCGTACGCAAAGACGGCTCGCGCCTCTGGGCCAACGTCGTGATCACGGCGATGCGTAGCGAGTCCGGCAACGTCGTTGGGTTCGCGAAGGTAACGCGCGATCTCACCGAACGCGTGCGGAACGAGGAGCAACGCCTCCGCCTCGCGGCGGAGAGTGCGGCGCGCGAAGCAAAAGCGGCCGCCGAAGCGACACAACGGGTGCAGCGGGAGTTTCTCGCGAAGGCTGGAGAGGCGCTCACGGCCTCGTCGCTCGACTATCGGATGACGCTTGCGACAGTTGCGCGGTTGGCGGTTCCCGAGCTCGCAGACTGGTGCTCCGTCGAACTCCTCGAGCCAGGGGCCACGGTTCCATTGCAGGTGGCGGTAGCGCACGCGGATCCGAGCAAGGTCCAGTACGCACGTGAGCTAGGAGAACGATACCCGCCCGATCCGAATGCGCCGACGGGCGCACCCCAGGTCATTCGCAGCGGAAAGTCCGAGCTCTATCCCGAGATCCCCGCGGCCCTGCTCGAAGCAGGCGCGCGCGACAGCGAGCATCTTCGGATCATCCGCGAGCTTCGACTCGAGTCGGGGATGGTGGTCCCCCTGACCGGACGCGCTCGAGTCCTTGGTGCGATGTCGTTCATCTACGCGGACTCGGGGCGCCGCTACACACAAAGCGACCTCTCCTTTGCCGAGGACTTCGCTCGCCGGGCAGCGATGGCCATCGAAAATGCCCAAGCCCACGCCGCCCTGAACACGCTTCTCGAGTTTCAGGAGGGCTTCGTGGCAATCCTCGGTCACGACCTGCGTAACCCGCTCTCCGCGATTGATATGGGCACTGGAATGCTCCGTCAGCTCGCAGTGACAGCGAATGATCCGAGAGCGACGCGCGTCCTCGACCGCATGCGGTCTAGCTCGCGTCGCATGTCGCGCATGATCGAACAGATCCTGGATCTCACGCGCAGTCGTCTCGGTGGAGGCTTGGAGATGAGGTTCGCGGAGACGGACCTATGCGTCACGCTCACAGGGATCGTCGACGAATCGCGAACGTCGCACCCTTCTCGAACGGTCGATCTTCGTTGCCCGCCGTCGTTGCTCGGCCGATGGGACAGGGATCGCCTCGAGCAGGTGTTCTCGAACCTCATTGGGAATGCGATCAGCTACGGCCTCGAGGAGAAGCCCGTCACCGTCGAAGTGCGCGAGGAGGCCCTTGACGGGCCCATTCGGGTGGAGGTGCACAACGATGGTCCACCCATTCCAGAAGAGCTTCGGGCCAAGATTTTCAACCCGTTCCGGAGGGGCGGACAAGACAGCAAGGCGGAGCAAACGGCAGGCCTCGGCTTGGGCCTCTACATCTCACACACCATTGTTGTCGCGCACCGCGGGGAGATCGACGTTCGATCGAACTCGGCCGAAGGGACGACGTTCCGGGTGACGTTGCCTCGCCGACCGAACATTTCTTCCCCCACGGTAGGGGATCAGGAGCCTCGATGAATCACACCGTGCTCGTGGTCGAAGATGAAGCGGATCTCCGCGAGATGATGCGCGAAGCGCTCGAGTTGAACGGCTACGAGGTCGTGACAGCCAAGGAGGGTCAAGAGGCGCTGGAGGCAATCGCTCAGATCGAGCACCTTTGCCTCGTGCTCCTCGACCTTCTGATGCCTGGCATGAATGGGTGGGTCTTCTTCGAGAAGATGCGAGCTCGCCCGGAGCTCGCCGGTGTGCCCGTTGTCGTGCATTCGTCGGTGCCGTCGCGAGCGCCGGCAGGCGTGACCCGCGTGCTGCAAAAGCCGCTGGAGTTCGATCGGCTCCTCTCCGTCGTACGGGAGTTTTGCGCGGCGTAGCGCCGGTGGTAATTTCGGCGGTGCTCCCAGCTACCTGAAGGATCCCGTACTGTCCAGAAACCCATCGCCGCCGATTGTTGCACGATTCGCCGACAAACCGCAGGCTTGAAGATGCGGCAGATCGCGGGCAGTCTGGGCCCGACCTGATGCTCCCGGTGACGCTCCAGTTCATCGTCGCGATGATCGCGTACGCGATCAACGAGCGGATGGCACGGAGGGTCACGTAGCGCGAAGGCTACGTTGATCGGCTGCGCTGCCGATCCGTCAGGCTCACCACGCTCGCCGCCGCCAGCCGGCGCGCTTCGAGCTCGCGCGCGAGCTGCGCGACAACGGCCCATTGTCCGGCGGCACTCGCCCGTGCGATCGCAAACGCGAGAGCATCCTCGACGGTGGCCCGATTGGGCATCGAATGGGCATCGACCCCATCGACTCGCTCGATGTCGGAGCCTCTCGTCTCCGGAACTGGCCGATTCGCCGCGTCACCCGGAGTTCCGGCTCCCTCCTCGGGGAACGTAAACCCGCTGCGTCTGCCAGTTTCGCCACCCGTGCGGAACGTCTTCTTGTGAAGCGGTCGGACAAGTTGCCTGCCATCGAGTGATCGAGCCATTCAGGAGACGGTCGAGCTGCCGAGACAACTGTTGGGCTCCCTTGCGTCGCGGTAGTGCGCCGGCGGTCGACGCGAAGAATCGCACCTCAATTCCAGTCGCGGGGCAACGTGCGCTGCTCACGAGACTTACGTTCACGACGTCATGTCGAAGCGCTCCGTCACACGAGGTGCTCCTTGGCCGACGACCGCATCGGCGCTGTCCGTGCTCCGGCAGCGCCCAGCGCGTCCGCGGCAAGGTCGTGGGGACCCGCGGAGTCGACCATCGCAACGGAGCTGGTCACCTCGAACCTGTCTACGCGAGGCAGCGCTGCGCGGGCGCGTGCGGGACCGAGTACGGGGTTGCCGCGGAGCGCGCCTTCGTCACTGGCACATCGAGCAGTGATCCGAGCGCGGAGGAATCCGGAGCGGATTTCGTGAGGATTTCGTAATGACGGTGGCGAGCGGACAGGACGCGGGTAAGTCCGCGCTCGACGAAGAGAGCAGCGAGGAGGGCGGCGGGCCGTTCGTCGAGACCAACGCACGGGAGGAGTTCGCGTACGACACCGACGGGTCAAACCCGATCGGTGCCACGCGCGAGCCCTTTCCAACAAGCTGAAGTACTTTGCGTGAAGGTGAGTCTTGAAGGCCGCTCGCGAGCAAGAGCTCATGCACTCGCC
The DNA here is from genome assembly GCA_937902985.1 of uncultured Myxococcales bacterium. Lineage (GTDB taxonomy): Bacteria > Myxococcota_A > Polyangia > Polyangiales > Polyangiaceae > Palsa-1150. The sequence continues at coordinate 1,675 of CALFNG010000167.1, read as the reverse complement.
GGCGGGGCGAGGACGCTGAGAGACATTTCACACCATCAACCGCAGGAGTAGCCATGTCGCGCTGCATCAAGGAGATCATGAACGGCGAGCTTCTAGCTGTCGCGGCGGAGACGCCGGTGCAGGCGGTCCGCGAACTCTTACGAACCTTCGCGATCAGCGCCGTCCCGGTGCTGAACGAGGAACGCCGCCCGCTCGGATTGGTAACAGCAGGCGACGTGCTCGACGGCAGCGGCACCGCCGCCGACCGGATGAGCCGTCCCGCGATGTGCATCGAGGGCTCGACCGGAATCGAGGAAGCGGCGCGCCACCTCGCGCAGGCGGACGCGCATCACCTCGTCATTGTCGACAGCGCCGGTGTGGCCGTCGGGATCGTATCAGCGCTCGACATATTGCGAGGGATGCTCGGCGTTCCCGCGCACCACCCTGCGGCTTTTCCGCATTGGGATGCCGCTACGCAGTCGCAGTGGACCGATGAGTGGCCGCTCGACGTCGGGCATGCATTGCAAGCGCCGGACGCTGCGGGTGTCCTGGTACTTGGTGAGGGCGCGCGGCGTTGTGGTAGCGGATGCCAGAAACCGAATGAATTCCTGAAACCAGGCGCGCGTGCTTGAGCTGCAAGGTCGGGCCCGAGAGATGCACGATATTATTGGATCTAGTTGCACCTTGCATCCAAGGAGACGAGTCGATGATCGCAATGAGTGGCGTGATCGTAGTCCTGGCGTTGCTCTCGATCATCGTGGCGGCCTCGACGATAAAGATCGCCAAGGAGTACTGGGAAAGGTGGCGAATCTCGCCCACCACAGCGTCTTCGTCGTTCACGAGCGATCGCCGGAAGCCACCGCCTCGGCCAGCGCGCCGCGATAACTGCTGAATTCGGCGTCGCCCGCGCGCCTTGCTTTGAACGAACAATTCGGAGGCCGACCGTCATGACACCCTTTCAGCACATTCTCGTCCCGGTCGACTTCGGCGATGCCATGCATCCCGCGATCGACCTAGCCGTCGCGCTCGCGCGTAAGTTCGAAGGACCGATCACCCTCGTCTACGGCTTCGACCCCTCGCCGTTCACGGCAATGGCCCCGCTCGCGCCGCAGATCGACGTCGAACCGCTCATCGCGTCGGCGGAAACGGAGCTGAAGAAGGTGCTCGCGCAGCTCCGCACGCAGTGGCCGAAGAGCGATTCGGTGCTCCGACGAGGCTTGCCGTGCGACGTCATCCTGGAGGCGGCGAAGCAGCACGGCTGCGATTCGATGGTGGTCGGTACCCACGGTCGCCGCGGTATGGCCCGCTTCTTCCTGGGCAGCGTCGCGGAGAAGATCGTCCGGCTCTCGCCAGTGCCGGTGCTGACGGTGCATCCGTTCGTTCCGACGGTGCCGCTCGCCCGCGGCGCCAGCGCCGCGTAGGGCTCAAGGTGACGCTCCGGGACCCCGGGCGCGATGAGGACGGAGTTCGCGCGCCCCGCCGCGTTTCCGGCGCCTGGCCCCGAGCGCGTCGAAGGTCCGCGAGACGCACGCATCGCGTGCTCGTCGACTGGCGTGGCCGCGCGGGCTTTAGGGAGCGCGCGCCGCCGCGCCACCATCGACGCAGACGGGGCGAGGCGGCGACGCCAAATATGCGCGAGGGGACCCTCCGTGCCATCCGCTCGTTGATCGCGTACGCGATCATCGCGACGATGAAC
>CALFNG010000166.1 GCA_937902985.1 uncultured Myxococcales bacterium | reverse complement strand
CGGCTCTCATGTGCGGATGCTCCTCTCGCGTCTGCGGTAAGACGTCTCGGTTCGATACCCTGCGCATGTCCGGCACCGCTGAGTGTTGGCGCCGCCGAAGCGTACCGCGGGGCCGCTCCGATCGTGCTCACGTTTTGCGCCCTTTGAGCTCGGCGAGCAGCGCGTCGGCCAGCGCGCGAGCGATGCGCTCGCGTTCCGGCAAGTCGAGCTTCGGCCGCGGCAAGACGGGCGCCCGCACGACGAGCGCCGCGACGCCCGACCGGGGCGGCCTCAGCGGGGCGCACGCCACCACCACCTCGCCCGGTAGGATCGGGATAGCCCAGTCTGACGGGAGCGGCCGGCCGTCGACCGTATGGAGCGCCAGAAGGCGGACGTGACGCGCCCGAACGGCCGCGCGCAGGTCGAAGCCGAGGCCCCGAGCGATGGCAGGCGCGAGAGCTTGAAGGACGGCGCCCGTCAGCTCCCCAGGTTCGGGGCCCTCGGTACGGCTCGGGTCGGTAATGTGCGGCGAGGACGGAGCCCCCTCGGCACGCGAAACAAGCGACACGACCCGAGGGGCTCCGACGAGGTGCCGGGTGCTGCGTTTCATTTGCCCGACGTCCCTTTCGCGGCGGGCGCCGCGAAGGAGTCACAGGCGGGCTCGGCGATGCAATCCACGCCTTCGAGTTGCAGCAGTTCGCTCGGGTCGAGCTCGGCGACCGCGACGTGCGCTTGGGATCCGCGCGAGCGGCACGGAGACAGCGTGTCCCTCGGGATCGAAGTTTCCCGTGATCGCGCGTTTGCGCTCTTCGCCGCAGACAGCTTGGCGCGAGCAAGGGGCAAGAGCGAACGAGCGGCGGGAGGAGGAGGAATGGGCGGCGTCACGGGGTGTGCGGACCCGTCGAGCTGGGTCGTCGACGCGAGCGCCTTCGAAAGCCCTCGTTTGCCGGCCAAACGACTACTCTTCATCGCGCGTCCCCGAAGGAGCCTCGCCACCCGCCGGAGCCGCGGACGCCTCGCTGGCCATCTTGGAGAGCTCGGCCTCGTCCGCGATGACTTCGCGCGGCAGATCGTCGACGAAGCGGCACCCGCCCTGGAACTGTTCGACGAGGTATTCCTGGAATTGTACGAAGCGGCTCTCGGCTTCTCGGCGGGCGGAGTCCTTCGCGTTGTCGGGGATCTGCGGAGTGTGCGCGAACCAGAGCTTCACGTAGACGGCGAACGCCTCCATGTGGATCTCGAGGTCGCGCTGGGTGCGGTCGCACGCCCGACGGAGCCGGGCGAGCTGTCCGAGGAGCAGCGTCTTGTCGTCGGTGCGATCCAGGTATTGGCGAAGGGCGGCTTGCACGACGAAGCTCGTCGTCGTGCCCATCGCCGCGCTGTAGGCGGCGAGCTGTCTGGCCAAAGGCGCGTCGACGTAGGGCTGAAGCCTGACTCGCTCATTTCTCATGACGCTCCTCCGCTTGTCCGAGGGTCTCGCCGGTCCACCAGGCGAGCTGGGCGCTCGTCGGCGTGCTCGCCGCGCCGATCGACACGGTCGACGCCGTCAGTCGAGACCACGGACGAGCCGGTAATGGCGGCGCGCTGTGCTTGGTTCTCGGACAGCTCAGGTTGCGGTTGCGACGGCACCTCCGTTGATCGATCAGCGCACGCGAGGTGCTTCGCAAAATCGACATGCGGCGGTGCGATTTGCGCGGAGACCCCTGCGAAACCCGCGGAGATTCAGGGAGTCGCCGCGGACTTCGGATCAAGATCGGACGTGGCCCGCGGGCGGCGGGCGTCCCGCACTCCAAGGCCGATCGCCGAAATTGGGGGCCGTCCGCCCCGCGCTCGCGCCTCGGCGCGACGAGGGCGAGTGTTGCGCGTTTTCGCCCGTCGAGATGTTTTTGAGACGGCCTAGTGAGGGGCCCCTCCGTGAGGCGCGTGCGTAGCGCTCCGGTCCGCCACCCCGACCGCGATCCCGCGGCGCCCCCACCTCGCGCGTCGAGGTCGGGTCCGGAACCCGCGTCGCGGGATCGGCCGGATGTCGGCGCAACCGAGGTCGCTCACTCGAGCGGCTTCGACCCGCGCGCGGTCATGCGGACGCGCGGGAACGCGAAGTAGCCGCACTCGCGCTTAAGCTGCTGCGCGCTCGTTTCGCCGTGAGCCAAGGATCGGTCGTCTTTCTCCCGGGACCACTGCTTTTCGCGGGCCCTTTCCTTGGCGTCGAACCGGTCGTCCATGGCCGTGGGCGGCGTCTCGCAAACCGCAGGGGCCTTGCACAGTGGCGGGGGGGGCGGACTTCGGCCCTGACGCAGATGCGTAGCGTCCGCTCCTGACCCCTTCCGCGTGGTCTGGTCTTCCTCCTGTACCGCCGTCCACGGCGACCTATCTTCGCCGCACCCACGCGAACGCCTCCCGCGGGTTACATCCGTCTCTTCACCTGAGCCAACGGATGGTCGCGGCTTCGAGGCAACGCTGCGCGACGCGACGTTCACGAAGACATCGTTGACCTGCGCGGTCGACGCGTCGCGCTGCCTGAGATCCCCACGGCGCGCTCGACCCGACCCCGCTCGCGAACCACCGCGAGCCTGCGGAGTACCCGCACCGGGCTGCTCCACGGTCGTCGCATTGCTCTGCACCCGTCGCGACTCCGTCGTTGCGCCGGAGCTCTCGTCAACCTCCCCGGCCGCGTTGCCTGGGCCCTTCGGGCGACGGGCTCGCGAGCATCCTTATCGTCTCCGCTTTCATCGCCGTCACCATCGACGGCCGGTCCACGGCGTGCCACCGGCATCCTCTGCGGTCGATGGTGGACCGTACTGCCCACGCTGAGCAACCGGCGTGTTCGTCCGCCTTCCGCATCGTCTCCGCATGCTGCATCCTGAGCACCCGGTCGCGTTGAGGATCGATCAAACTTGCCGCCTTGGGCACTGCCGTCGTGCCCATCGCCGTCGCTGCGGCGGCAGCGCATCCGGTCGCCTTCCACTCACCGGCGACCGGGTCCTCTCCGGTTGCCTCCTGGACATCATCCACGTTCGGACCGCGGCGACGATGTCCCTGTCGGAGAGCACAACCAGGGTCGGTATCGTCAGCCGCGCGGCTATGACCACTCATTCACTGCGCTCGTTGCCCGGGCATCGATGACATGCTTGCCGGCTGCCTCATGGGCACCCTCCGCTCCATCCACCCGGCTGCGATGGCCCGTCCACTTCGCGCGTCCGGTAGGCGTCGACGACGTTGCTCGCCGTCCGCCTCCGCTACATCCTCCGATCATCTACGCGGTGCGGCGACTCCTCGTCACCCGCCAGGCCCCTGGACCGCGCAGCGTCTCGGATCCTGTGCGACGACGTCGCGTGGGCGCCACTGTCACCGTGACCGCCACAGTCCGAGCTGGCGTTGCCCACGGTTACCGCCTCCCCCCTCTGGGTTGCTTGCGACGGGCTACACCGGATCGCATGCTCCGCGGCGACGTCGCGCAGGAGGGCGCGATCGGTCTCGGGGCCATCACCGCCGCGCTGTACTCGCGGTCCTCTCCGAGGCCTGTACCTCGCCTCCGGTGGCGCCTACGACGTGTTTGCCGGCTGCCTCCGGGACGTCTTCCGTTCCATCGTCGCGGCTGCACCGACCCATTCACGTCGCGCATCCGCGGCCGTCGCGAATTGATCACCGGGCGCCTCCGGGAGAGCCCTCGGATCATCCACGCCGACGCGACGCCCCGTTCACCTCACGCGTCCGCTAGCAGTCGATGTTTGCCCGCCGTCCGCCTCCGGGACAATCTCGGCACCGTCGACCTGGCTGCATCACTTCCTTCACGTCGCATGTCCGTTGCCGACAAGAATTGATCACCGCGCGCCTCCGGGACATCCTCCGGATCATCCGCGCGGCTGCGACGACCCATTCACCTCCCGCTTCCGCTGCCGATGACGACGTGCTTTCCGGCTGCCTTCGGGATCGCCTTCGGGATCGCCTCCGGACCATCCTCGCGCGTGTATCGACCCCGTTCACCGGCATCACCGCGACGTCCTCGGTTTGATCCGCGCAGCCGCCTTCGCGAGCATCGGGAAACTAGGGACCCGGAGTCGAAGACGGAGGGCAAGATAAAGGCGTGGTGCCAAGAAGGTGACAAGTGATGGATGGGAATCATGTTTTTCGGTGCCAAGGACAAGGGCGCTGGAGCCACGCGGTGGATAACGCATTGATGCCGCTCAGGAAAAGACCGCTCTAGATCGCGGACGACCTGGATTTGCAGGGTCCTGCGAGGGATGGTCAGGAATCCTCGAATTGGGCGTTCGGCGATGCGCGCCCGTTCCGAACGGCCAACATGCGCGCGATCTGCGCTGGCAGAAACCGGCGTCCTCGACGGCTGACGCGTCCCTCGGAAGCCAAGCTTGGCCGCCACCGCGCGGAGCGACAGGCCCCTCGCGCGTAGCCCGCGCGCCCGGGCGATGGTCGCCTGCTCCTGCCTGGCGGCTACGAGGTGCATGCCATCACCTCGCAGCGCAAAGCCGTACGGAATGGCGCCGACGAGCTCCCGGCGCGCTCGCTTTGCGGCCAGCGACGCGCGGGTGCGGGCGCGGATTAATGCCCGCTCGTCCTGTGCCGCCCCGTCGATGACCGTTCGCAGGAAGGCGTCCGCGGGCGAGTCGCCGTTGCCTTCGCCCGTCGCGCTCACGAGGCGCGCGCCGGCGCGGGCGACCTCCCGCTCGATCTCGCCCGCCAGGACGACGTCGCGGGCGATGCGATCGCGCCGGGCAACGACCAGCACACCCGCCCCCTGTATACCGAGCGCGTCGAGGGCCGCCCAGCGCGGGACGCTCTTCGATCGGCGCAACGCTGCAGACGCCGCGGTCGACGTACCAGCCGACGACCGCGACGTGCCCGCCGGCCGCCCAAGCTCGGATGCACGCACGCTGGGCTGGCACGGAGAGGTGCTGCTCGTCCGTGGAAGCGCGCAGGTAGGCGACCGCAACATCGGGATGGCCGGGAGCAACTTTTCTCGTCGTCATCGGTCACAGAGGGTCAGACGTTCTCGGTCACCGAGCAGCGCCCTGGCCCTGACCGGGGACAGCGCGGGCTCGTGCCCGACAGGCGGGCGGTCGGCTGCCGAACGACGTTTTGGCCCGTTCAGGGGCCGGCACGCAACCCCGTCCCGGCTTGTTCAGCGATCAGGGAGAAATCCAGGGCGTCGGCGTTACCTTTGAGCTCCCATGCTCGAAGCCGTCCTCGTGCTCGCCGCCGCCGTGGCGGACGCCTTTCGCCCG